>WJIW01000032.1 GCA_014730065.1 Armatimonadia bacterium
GAGGTGGCGTGGACCATCACCGATCCCGCTACCGAGTTCACCGAGGTGCAGGTCTCCGATGACCCCACATTCGGCACCGTGATGGACACCTACCGCACCGACTGGACGGGCGCCGATCCCGAGACCCACACCTTCGCCGGGCTCTCCGACGCCGTGGAGTACTTCTACCGGGGCCGGGCCGGAGTGGCGGATCCCTTGGGCAACGACGTGTGGGGCGCCTGGTCGGGCTCTACCTCGTCGACCCAAGACAACCAGGCTCCGACGATCGTTGGCACCGACATGGTCATCGAGCAGGAAGCCCTGGCCGGCACGACCATCACCGGCGCTACCTGGCACCAGACAACCCAGGCCGACTGGATGAGCGATGCCCTGACCGATGTGGATGTGGCGACCCTACCCGGTGACGTGATCTTGGACACGGTCAGTGCGCCGGACGTCGACACCATCGGATCGGGCTCCCTGACCACCGCAGCCACTCCCGGCGGCGTCGCCCTCAACTACTTCCAGGCCAGCGGCGATAGCCTGCTTACTCAGATCGAGCATTGGATCGACACGACAACCGACCAAGAGGTCGAGTTCGGGGTATATGAGTCGAACACTCTCGGTGGCCCCTATACCAGCGTGTACTCCGACCTGATCATCATCGACGCCATCGGCCCCGCCTTCTACAGCTCGGGGCCCATCTCGGTGCCCATTCAGGACGGGTTCTACTACGCCATCGGTATCAGCTGGACCGCCGGCGACGTCCGCTACGACGACACGGCTCCGGGCGCCTTCGGTATCGGCAACTGGGTCGGCGACCTCGGCTTGCCCCTACCCGGTATCCCGTCGCCCCTGCTCGGCCCCGATGGCACGACTACGCCCCATTACGGGCGGCTCACCACCATCGACTCCTACTTCCCCACCGGCACCATCGAGGGCACGGTCATCAACCCCTTCCCCGCCGTGCAGCAGTGGGGCACCCTCCGCTACGATTCGGAGACACCCGGCGACAGCGTCCTCACCGTGGATGTGCTCAACGGCGCGGGCACGGTCCTGCTCGCCGATGTGGCCTCGGGCGATGACCTGGGGGCATCGGGCATCGATGCCACGACCAACCCGCAGATCAACCTCCGCGCCACCCTGGAGAGCCCGTCCGGCACCTACACACCGATCCTCTCCTCGTGGACCGTGGAGTACGATAACGGCAACCCCTTCGGCGTCTATGCCACCGACACGGTGGATCCGGATTACCCCGTGTCCGTTGGCGATGGGACGGGCAAGCTGACGGGCGTCCGCAGCGACGGTCAGCTCGTGACCGATCCCTTCCCCTTGGGCAACACTACCGTTACGTGGACCGCCCAGGATCACTTCGGAGCGAACTTCGGCGCCGAGAACCCGGCGGACCATACGACCGTATGGGTCCAGACGGTCACCGTCGAGGACACGACGGATCCGGACGTCACTGCCATCCCCGGTGCCGGCGCGGTCGCCTCGGGGCCCGATCTGTGGCTGGTGGAGCAGCTCGATCCGTCGGGCGCGCCCCTGAACTACACCTACGCCGCCACCGATCGGTGCGACGTCTCGCCGGTCGTCACGGCGACGCCGCCCCCGGGCACGACCCTGAACCTGGGCGACCATCTGCTCCAGATCACCGCTACCGACGCTTCGGGCAATGAGGTCTCCCGGGTCATCACGGTACGGGTGCAGGACACCACCGCGCCCGAGGCCGTCGCTCCGGGTAGCATTCCGGCGGACATCGTCATCTACCAGCCTAACCCCACGCATCTCCAGCCCTACACATGGGCCGACGTGCAGCGGGGGCTGCAGTACCGCTTGGGCATCAACGACCTGCCGGCCCTCGCCCCCAGCGATGTATACGATGCGTGCGATCCCAACCCGACCATAGTCGGCCACAATGCTGCGGGCCTCGGCTTCAGCATTGGGCGCAATCTGATCAGTTGGACCGTGGTCGACGCCTCGGGCAACACCGGCCAGGTCTTCCAGTACCTGGTCATCGAGCCGCTTGCGCCGCCGCCGGGCGGAGGCACGCACTAGGGCCCATCGCCCTGCCGACGCATAGGAGGGGCCGCTTCGGCGGCCCCTCTTGCTGCATGGGCCCCCTCAGCCCATGTCACTGAGAGCTTCATAGAGGCGCGCGCCGATGGCTCGGTAGTCGTCGATGGTCAGGACCCGGTCTCCGATGGCGCCATAGGGGACCTCGAGAGTCACGGCGGGGATGTCGTGCGTGGAGGTTATGTACGCCGTGAAGTTCGGGGTGTCCCACCTCGAAGGGTAGTCGGCTCGGCGCACGAAGTCCGCGGCGGCCCATTTGTCCTCCAGGGCTCGCAGGAGCCCCTGGGCAAGCTCGGCGGCCCGGCCCTCGGCCGGCACCGCGTGGGGCAGGAAGGTGTAGACGCCATCGGTCTCGCAGCCGCCCGGAGCGTGGAGATCCAATGCCGCGACGGGAGCACACCGCCGGGCCCATCGGCCCAGATCGCGCTGGATGCAGAGCACCTCACGGCGCATGGGTGGCTGCCCCCAAGCCCGGTTCAGATCGTAGGGGAAGCCGTCCTTGCCGTAGTCGCCGTCGATGACTCCATCCAGGTGGGCCAGTGGCACGGCCCAGATCAGCGGCCAATGGTCTGCGGACCGGGTCGCGGCCCTTAGTAGGCCGTCGAGGACCCACGAGCCCGGCGTCTCGCCGCTGTGCTGGCGGCCGATGATGTACACTCCCGGGATCTCTCCCGAGGGGCTGCCGGGGTGGGTGGACAGCCTCGGGATGGGCCGCCCCGACTGGGTGACGCCGATGGGGTTGCTGACGAGCCGTCCCTCGGTCGAGGCCATCAGGTCGGCCAGCTCCGCCTCGCCGTAGGGGTAGCAGAAGGCGAGGGCCAGCCGGCTCTCGCCTTTGGGCACCGACACCTGCCATGCCGCTTCCACGCGGCCGTCCGGGGTGATCCGAGGATGCCCGGCGGGCAGGCGCCGCCAGGGGTCGTCGTCCCAGCGGTACACGGGCCACAGCGCCTCGGGATCACCGGCGCCCAGCATGGTCTCCAGGTGCTCAAGTACGAGCCACGCCTCGCCCGGCCCGTCGGCTCGGACGCTCAGATCGAGATGAAACCACAGGCATTCGGGCCCGCCATGGGGATGGGCTGCGAACCGGACCTCGGGGAGGTCCCCGCCGTCGATGGCACTCAGGGCGCACACGTTCCCTCCGTGTGGGGGATCCACCAGCCGTATCTCCATCGCATTCACCCGCCATGTGGTCTGGGGGTGGGTTCGCGGGCTCGGCGTGGAGGCCCTCTCAGCGGCTACGGAGACCGAGGCACACCAGGGTGGTGCGGGCCAGGATGGCCATGTCCAGCGCGAAGCAGCGGTGCTTGATGTAGTAGAGGTCGTATTGGAGCCGCTCCAGGTGCTCCTTGGCGAGCTTGGCGGTGCCGAAGCTCACCTGCCCGAGGCCGGTGAGGCCTGGCCTGACGAGCCGCCGGAGGTGGTAGAGGGGGATGCGCTCGAGCATCTCCTCATCTTCGCTGGCGCAGATGGGCCGGGGGCCCACGATGCTCATCTGGCCCCGGAGCACGTTCCACATCTGCGGCAGCTCGTCGAGCTTGGTCTTGCGTAGGAACCGGCCGACTTTGGTGACCCGCGGGTCCTCGTCCTCTTTCTGGCGGCTAACCGCCTTGGCCGCCTCCAGAGTCATGGTGCGGAACTTGAAGATCCGGAACTTCCGCCCCCCCAGTCCCACGCGCATCATGGCCGGGTCCGAGGAGGTGTAGATGATCGGGCCCTTGGAGGTGAGCTTGATAAGGAGGGCGATGGGCACGAAGAGCACGACGAAGAGCAGAAGCCCCAAGGTGGCGCACACGATGTCCATCAGGCGGTGGACCACGGTGTAGTAGGGGTCGACCTCGTGGTTGAAACCGTAGACCCGCCAGGCATCGTTGACGTACTCCACAGGGACCATCATGGCCCACTCTTCGACGTACTCGGGCATGCGCACCACGCGGACGCCCTCCTCGGTGCAGAGGCTGAGGGCCACGTAGATACGGTCATCCACGCCCTGCCCTCCGCCGACGACGATGGCATCGACTTCCAGGCTCCGGGCGAGGGCGAGCAGGGCCTTGGCCGTGGCTTCGGTATCGCCGTGAGCCTGAAGCTCCTCGGGCGTCACCCGGCCAACGACCTCAACTCGGTCGATGTCGGCGAAGGTCTCCTCCATCTGGCGGATGCGGCTGGATTCGTCGTCCCCCCCTAGCACGAGGGCGCGCTCGGTGAAGACGGCACGCATGCCGAAGGACTGCACGGCCCAGCGGGCCGACACGTTCAGAAGCGTGCCGACCGTGGCAAGCATGAGGAGAGGCACAGGGTCGATGAGAATCTGGGTTAGTGCGCACACGATCAGCCACAGCCAAAAGACGGCCCAGAAGTGTGCGGCGATGATCCGCGCCGCCTGTTGCCACTTTGACGAGATCACCGCGAAGTCGTACGACCCGAACCTAGCGACGGCCAAAAGGAACAGCAGTCCATACACACCCAGCAGGTATACGGCATTGTCGGCTTGGAGGGCATCCTGCTGCGCCCACAGCAGCAGATCGCCAAGCGGCAGCTCAATGCCGATCATGAAGCCGAGATGACGTTCGACTCGGCCGAGCGAGTGGACCAGTCCATCGCTCCCCCAGAGTGGTTCCGCGTATGCTGGCCTGAAGATGCCCTGTTGGCCTCCGATGGCCAAGCGGCCGAGATAATCGCCCTCCGGCCTCGTTGGGAGCGCACCCCATCGGGAGGGCAGCTGTATGTCCTGCTCCTCGGAGACGATCAGGTGATCGTACGTCATTTTGACAGCGAATATGCCGGCGCACAGGGCCACCATATCCGCGATCAGTAGAATCGTAGCCGCCCTACCCCGCGCCCGTTGGCGGGGGTTGCGCTCGGGATCGGCCGCTGTCACCACGCCGTTGCCGGAGCGAGATGGCTCTGCCGGCACGGAGGCAGTGGGCTCCTCCGTCTCCTTGGGCTTCACTGCTTGATCGTGGGCCAATGCCCACACCTCCGTCAGGATGATGTGGCAGCCCACCGCCGCCAGACACCGATTGCGACCGAGCCGCCAACACCGTGTCCCGCCACGGCCAGCTCGGCCTCCCACACCGCCACTAACAGTGCTATACCCTACTCAGCGCAGTGGCATCCATAGATTGTGTAACACCATTACCGGATCAGCAGTTCGCCGCACATCAGCCATGCTTCCTGCCCGCCCGCGCGATGCCAGGCGGGGATCACCGGAGCCGGGTCGGCAGCGAGGGTGACGTACCTGGCCTCACCCGGTAAGTGGCACCCGATCTCGACGGCGCGCACCTCTCGGTCGCCGGGCTCGACGCCCGGGGGCCGGACCTCGGCCGCCATGGTCTGGGCGGCCGGCTCGGCACCGGCCCACACTCGGAGCCGCGACGGCGGCAGGATGCCGATGTCGGTGTTGACCAGGAACACTGCACCCACCCAGGTCACGGGACGGGCGCCTCCCAGATCGACCTCGACCTGCATCGGCTCACCGTACCAGCCGGCCCACTGCTCGTGGACGTTCGGCGGCCATATCCGGCCATCGGTCAGGCCGCTCCCGTCCTCATCAGGATACCGGGCATCGGGCGGCTCCGTCACCCGGTACCGGCACCCTTGGGCCAGATGATCGCAGGGCCGGGGCCGAGGCTCGTACGGCCCCCCGGCGTTGATGGCCATGCTCAGCAGACAGTCCGGCATGTGCTGGGAGAGATCGAGGGGTCTCGTCAGCTCCCATAGCGACGTGCCGAGCTGCCGTAGCCCCAGCACCGCGGTGATCCACCCTTGGGTCCAGCCCGACTCGATACACCAGGCGCCCCACCCCACGTCGGCCGAGCTGGCCCAGTAGTCCCATTTCTCGTAGTCGAAGGCCCGGAACCAGGCCCCATCCAGCTCGGGGTGGGCCTCCGAGCGAATCTGTATCCGGGTCAGGAACTCCGCCAGGCGATCCTCGGCTGCCGTCAGTGCCCGATCACCCGTCGCCGCCGCGGCCTCGTGGAGTCCCAGGAAGGCGAAGTTGGTGGTGTACAGCAGGTCGCACGCGGGGTCGCCGTTGCTTTGGATCAGCGGCGTCTCGGCGGTCCCGTAGGCCTCGTTCGAGGGCACGCCCGGGAAGCGGCCCTTGCCCGGATCGCCGAGCTCCTCACGGATGGCGCCGCAAGGCACCTGATTGGCCAGTAGGCCGCGTGCCACGGTCAGAAGCCACATCCGGTGACGGGGGGAGTCCTCCAGGCGCACCAGCCACGCCAGGGGCAGGAGCATCCGGGCCCTCTCCTGGGCGATGCCGTTCGTCCAGTGCCACCCATCGGGGTACGCACCCATGGTTGTCTCGATGGCCGCCCGGGCCTTGGTCAGGAAGCCTTCGTGGCCCGTAGCGCGGTAGGCCCAGAGATAGCACGCCCACAGGTAGGCTTCGTAGTGCGGCGCCGGGTTGACCAGGTCCCTGTCGTGGAAGTGCCGCCATCCGTGGGCCTCCAGGTCGGGGATGTCGATGCGTCCGCCCCGGAAGCCACGGGTGCCTGTGGTGCGTAGGTTCGCGAGAAGCGCTCGGCAGATGGACTCACCCCAGCGTGGCTCATCGAGCAGGGCGGTGCTGGCGATGGCCCCGAGGAGACTGCGGGCTTTGTCATCGCCATAGAAGGCCCGCTCCCACGACCATGAGGTCACGCCCCACGAGAGCAGACCATAGGCGGGATGATGCGGGTCGGCGCGGACGCCTTGGTGGATCAGCGAATCGAAGAGGGCGTAGTCGATGAGGGACTCGGCCCGGAGCGCGGACTCGGCGTCATCCCGCAGGTGGGCGTGGAAGGCCAGGGCCATGGCCGACTCGCCGACACAGTCGTTGCGGATGACGTATCGCTGGCCCTGCTCGCCCGTCGCATCGATCTCGGCGCTGTAGCCCTCAAGGAGTCCGTGCTCGCCCTTCCCGTCGGTAAGATAGCTGGGTACCGGCGGCCCGGACTCGATCCCGCGGGAGAACCGGGGCGCCAGGTGGGGGAGCCAGGTGCGGTGGATCAGCAGGCGCGAGCGGCCGTACCACTCGGCCCCCCGCGTGAAGGCCCGGGCCTCGGCCGCACCGGGCAGAGCGTCCTCCGCCCCACAAGTCGGCCGCACGGCGGGCTCCCAGGAGAGTGGAGCGACCTCACGCCCCGGCAGCAGCCATTGCAGCAGGCTCCTCCATAGCCAAGCCCATGCCGCCGTCGGCGCGTAACGGCCCCGGATGAAGTGACTCAAGCCCGTGGTGGCGATCAGCAAGCGGCCGCCGGGATGGTCGAAGAGCAGCGGAGCCGCCCCCTCGGGCACGCCGTAGATGGCTTCGTCGTAGCCCGCCACTCGAGCGGCGACCAGGTGGGGCTTCTCGGCGGGCGCGGGGAGGTAGGTGCAGCCATGGGCCACCAGGATGCGGCCCGGCTCCAGGTCGCCCAGCAAGTCCGACGTAACCACCACTCGCTCCCACCGAGTGCGGGTGGGCTCACCCAGATCCAGGCCCGGCACTCCCTCGGGGTACTCGACGTACCCGCGGGCCCCGCTTGCCAGTACAGCGGTCCATTCGCCGGAGGTGAGATTGAGGGGACTGCTGGGGTAGCCCGGCGCCAGCAGAGCCAGGGCGTCACCCGGCCCCGCCGCCTCGATGGCAGCCCCGGGCGTGTCATGGACGCGCAACTGGACGCCTGAGGAGGACGCCGCCTGCACCAGGTCGGCATTGGGGTTACAGCTCACATGGAGCATGGTGGCGCCCCTCCACGAAAGTGCTCTAGCCCGCGCTATCCCACAACTCGAAGATCAGGCCTGGGATGTCCGTGTTGTCCACGTAGGGCCCCCGCACCGGGTCTTCCGAACCCGCTCGCTCAAGCAGCCGCTCGGAGCCGACGCCGCCGGCGTACAGAGGAACGAGGCTGTTCGTGTGGCCCAGGCTGTGCCACTCCATGTTGGGCAGTTCGCCGGCGCCCGTCTCGGGCACCTCGGCCCACACGACCCGGCCGTCCTGGTCACCCGATCCCGCCGGAGCCAGGTACCCGGTCTCGTGGTCGGCGGTGACGATAACCAAGGTCTCCTCCCAACTGCTGTTCGTCTCGACCCAGGCCACCACGGCGTCGACGGAATCCACGAAGTCCATCTGCTCCTCGATCATCCGGCCGAGCTGGTTGGCGTGGCTGGCCCAGTCCACCGCGCCGCCCTCGACCATCAGGAACAGGCCATCGGGGTCGGCATCGAGAACGTTAAGCGCGGCCGCGGTCATCTCCGCGAGAGTGGGGACCGTCTCGTTGAGGGGAACATCGAAGGGAGCCGCGCCGGCGTCGCCCAGTCGCTGCTGGTTCAGAGTGCCCCGGACCATGGGGATGCCGAGAACCCGCGCCGGGGCGTCGCCGTGGAGCAGGTTCGCGAACCCCGCGCGATCGTCCACGAAGACCCAGGGGTCGCCCTCGCCATCGCCATCGGCATCGGCCGCGGGCAAGCCCTTGGTAGCGATCTCCCACGTCTCCTGGCCGCCTACGTAAGCGTAGTCGGCCTCATCCATCTTGTCGCCTTGCTCGTTATACCAGGGATGCCCGCAGCCCATGATGACATCCACGGGGCTCTCCAGGATCATCTCCCGGCCGATCTCCTCGTAGTTGCCTCGTGCCTCGTTGTGGGCCACGAAGCCCGCGGGGGTGGCGTGGCTGAGCTGCACGCTGGACACCACGCCCGTGGCCTTGCCGAGGATCTCCGCCAGCTCGAGGACGCTGGGGACGGGTTTGACAGCGGTGGGCCGCCCACCGGCGTCCACCTCCGTGGGCACCACGCCGATGGCGCCGTTGTACGTCTTGTGGCCTGAAGCCAGAGCCGTTGCCGCGGCGGCCGAGTCGGTCGCGCCCGCGGCGACCCACACGAAGCTCTCCCAGGCGGCGGCGGGGTCGTACGGCTCACAGCCCAAGGAGTGGGTGCTCACGGCTAGCGAAGCGGGGAAGCGGCCGAGGACGGACAGGCCGGGCTCGCCGTACCGCCAACGGTCCGCAGCTTCCACGTGGGCGAACCCACAGCCGTCGGAGATCATCACGATCACGTTCTTGGGGGCCTCTTGGGCCAAGGCCGCGGGGACGAGCAGTACCGCGGCGAGCAGGATCAGTGTCCAGCGCTTCATTCTCGGTCTCACTTCCTCCGTCGTAGTCGTCGGTGTCGCAGACCCCTTCTCCGGGGATCGCGTCCAAGGGATATTGTCCCAGATGCAGCGAGGAGGCGGCAAGCGCGGAGGAACGGACGGGTGGAGCACGGAACTCACCGGCAACGACCCTGGAGGAGTGTGCGACGATGACACCGCCGGAGAAGCCGGGCAAGCCAGAGGGCGAGGGCAAGGACGAGGTCCGGGACCTGGGAGGAGATTCCGCCGACTCCCTGGAGGACGCCTTTGCCGCCTTCGATCGGACGGCCGCCCAGGACGACAGCGACGCCAAGTCCCTGGATGTGGACGACAGCGTCTCCTTCGATGAAGCCATCCAGCAAGCGGCGGCCGAGGGGCTGAGCCGCTCCGACGCGGGCCTCACCGACGACGCCGACTCGCCGTTGCTCGACGCCGACCTGGACTCCCTGGAAGCTCATAGCGAGACGGACACCGCTCGCCGTGCTCGGGAGGACATGTTCGCCGCGACCAACGAGGAGGTCCAGGCTCGGCACCGGGCTGCCATGGACAGCGAGCTGGCCCAGTCGGCATACGACGAGTCCGTCATGGGCGGCGTGTACATCGGAGCCTTCCTCGGAGCCCTCGCCGGCCTGCTCATCTACCGATTCGACTTCTCCGAGCGGGCGATGCTGGTGGCGGGGGTGTCGGTGGGCCTGGCTCTGCTCGGAGCGCTAGCCGGTTACGGCATCGGCAGCCTTATGGGCCGAGGCGCTCGGGCCGCCGTTACCTCGGCCCAGGGCTCCTCGGTCATGCTCTCCCTCGGCATCGTCCTGCTCGCGGCGCCCGTCATCACCCTGGCCGTGGCGCTGCTGGTCGGACTGTTCAAGATGAACCTACTCATCGGCATCGGCGCCGTGGTGCTCATCGCCTTCGGCAGCTTCGTCTACGTCTATCAGGACGCATCCTACCGAGGCATGGGCTCCTCGGACGCCGTTACCTGGGGCTTGCTCTGTGGCGCTTGTCCCCCGCTGATCGGCATGCACACCGCCCGTCGCCCCAAGGGCGAGATGGTCGAGTGCTCGAGCTGTGAGAAGAAGATGCTCGCGCATCTGCCCGAGTGTCCCCACTGCGGATATGTGCCCAAGGCCGGCCAGACGGGCGAGGAGGAGCTGGACCTCACCAACGTGCGGTAGATGCCGAGGGCGGGTTGGCTCCGATTACAGATCAGGGGGGGTATCCGGCCAGTCCGTGTGGTAGGTACCCTCTGAGGCGACCTTGGGGTGGTGGCCTGTGGAGAGGACGCCCAGCCCCATGGTCGTACGTATCACCGAGATGGCCGTAACCTCCGAGGGCGGAGAGGTGCTCTGCGCCGAGAACTTGACGGCGGCCCTCGCCGTATGCCTCTACGATCCCGTTCGCAAGCTTGCGGGCCTGGCCCATCCGCTACTCCCGACCCCCACCGTCTCCGTGAGCACGGGCGGCATCCTGTCCGGCAAGTACGTGGAGACCGCTGTGCCCGAGCTCGTGGCCCAGATGCTCAGTAGCGGCGCCACTCGGGATGCCATGAAGGCCGTCATCTCCGGAGCGGCCGACGACCTGGTGTACTCGAAGCTGGACCCCAGCATGGCCATTGGTGTGCGCAACACGGAAATGGCGTGCGAGGCCCTGGCCCGAGACGGCGTCTCCGTGGCCGCTGTGGATGTGGGCGGGGCCAAGCCGCGCAACGTATCCCTCGAGGCCGCCACGGGGCGGGTGTCCGTCAGGAGCATGGACGAGACCTACGAGCTGGCGACTCTGGGCGCCTCCTGAGGTCGCAGGCCCGGGCGCGGAAGCCGGGGAAACTCCTGGTCTCATGGAGGACTCCAAGCACGCCGGACTCGATGTAGCCGCACTCCTCGACGCTCTGCGCCACGCCCCGGGCTACCGGGGCCAGATGGCGCACATCCGGGAGCTGCCCGGTCGCGACGCTCGGTACGGCGAGCCCGCCGGGCCTCTCCACCCCGCCACCCGGCAGATGCTGAGCGCCTTGGGCGTCGAGCGGCTGTTCGTCCATCAGGCCGAGGCCCTGGACGCGGCCCGCGCCGGCGAGAGCCTGGTCATCGCCACCGGCACCGCATCGGGCAAATCCCTCTGCTACCTGCTGCCCCTCATCGAGACCCTGGCCACCGATCCCCAGGCGACGGCGCTGCTCCTCCACCCCACCAAGGCTCTCAGCCAAGACCAGTTCCGGGTTTTCCAGAGTGGCCTCCAGGCCTCGGGCCTGGACCTTCTGGCGGGTGTGTACGACGGCGATACCTCGCCCGCGGTGCGGCGCAAGCTGCGCGATGAGGGACGGGTCCTGTTCACCAATCCCGACATGCTCCATGCCGGCATCCTCCCTGGCCACCCGCGCTGGGGGCCCTTCCTGGAATCCCTGCGCTGGCTCATCGTCGATGAGCTCCACGTCTACACCGGGATCTTCGGGTCGAACGTGGCCAACCTGATGCGGCGGCTGGACCGGCTGCTCGGCTACTACCATGCCGCCCCCGGTGTGCTGTGCTCGTCGGCCACCATACGAGACCCCAAGGGGCTGGCGGAGGTCATCTTCGACCGGCCCTTCCGGCTCATCGACGACGACGGCAGCCCGCGCGGCACACGGACGTACGTGTTCTGGAACCCACCCCTCTCCGCCGATGAGCCGGGCAGGCGGCGACGCAGCGCCAACGTGGAGGCCAGCGAGCTGATGGTCGAGCTGCTCCGTCGAGGCGCCCCGACCATCGCCTTCTCCAAGGCCAAGATGACCGCCGAGATGATCCTGAGATATGTGCAGGAGGGGCTACGCACCCAAGGCAGCGGGGTGGCCGACCGGCTGACGGCCTACCGTGGAGGCTACCTGCCCGAGGAGCGGCGGGAGATCGAGCGACGCCTGTTCGACGGCGAGCTGATGGGCGTCAGCACCACCTCGGCCCTGGAGCTGGGCATCGACGTGGGCGGTCTCGATGCCTGCATCCTGGTCGGCTACCCGGGCACTCTGTCCTCGTTCCACCAGCAGGCTGGCCGAGCCGGACGCCGGGACCGGGAGGCGCTCATCATCCTCGTGGGCTTGGACACGCTGGTGAACCAGTACGTCATGGACCACCCCGAGTATGTCTTCGACCGGCTGGTGGAGAGGGCCATCGTGGATGAGGACAATCCCTTCATCGTCGCCGGCCACCTCCGATGCGCCGCCCAGGAGCTGCCGGTGGAAGAGGAGGAGAGCGGCCGCTTCGGAGCCCACACCGAGATGGCCCTAAGGGTCCTGGAAGACCATGGCAAACTCCGCCGCCGGCGGGGCCGCTGGTGGCACGCCGCCGCCGAGACCCCCCAGCACGAAGTCTCCCTGCGCGACTACGCCGACCGCAATGTGGTCATCGAGGATGTGGACACCGGGGCTATCATCGGTGAGGTCAACAAGTTCGATGCCCAGCCCATCGTCCACCCGGGCGCCATCTACATGCACCGGGGCGACACGTACGAGATCGTCGAGCTGGATCTGGGGCGGAATCTGGCTCGGGCCAAGCGAGTGACCGTCGACTTCTATACCCAGCCCGTGGGCGGCACCGACGTGAACCACATCGACCACCCCCTGCGCGAGCGGCCCTTCGGCCGGGGGCGGGCCTACTGGGGTGAGGTCACGGCACACTTCCGGACCGAGTACTTCGAGCGGATCCACTTCTATACCCTGAACGCCATCAGTCGGCATCCCGTGGACATGCCCATCTACCGGCTGGAGACCATGGCCTTCTGGCTGATCCCCGACACCGCTCTGGCAAAGGAGCTGGTCACCGCTGGCGTGGAGGTGCACGCGGGCCTGCGGGGGATCGGTTACGCGACCCGCAACCTGCTGCCCCTGTTCCTCACCTGCCGAACCCTGGACTTCAGCCATACCGTGGGCTGCGAGAATTCCCCATGGCACACCGTCTTCGTGTACGAGCGCTACCCCCTCGGCCTGGGCTTCTCCCTGGAGGCCTACAAGCTGCTGCCCACCATTATCCCCGCCGTGCGCGAGCATCTGCACCTCTGTCCTTGTGACGACGGCTGCCCCCTGTGTGTGGGCAAGCCGCTGCGGGGGTACACCACCTGGAACGTGGAGCGGGGCGAGGCGTCGATCCCGAGCAAATCCGCCTCCCTCACCATCCTCGACGGCTTTTTGGGGGAGGGGGATCTGGGGGCTTCCGATGATGTCGCCATCGGCGGCCGATCCGAGGAGGACGTGCTGGAGGCGGCCCTGCGGCGGCGACTCCAGCGCATGCGCGAGCCGGAGGTGGACCACGCCATCATCCCATGGGAAGACCTGAGAACAGGCTATCCAGCGCCGATCCGGTCGGCTTCGGAGGCCGATGTGGCGGCTCGGATCGAGGAGTCTCTGCGGCGGTCTCGGGAGGAGGAGGGTCGGCGCGGCGACACCGGGGGGTAGGGAGATGGGTGTCTGACGACGGTGTCGCCGCGCCTACAGCGAGAGTATCCAATGAGTTGCGTGAAGCTGTCAACTAGTTAACAGCTAGGCTATACGTCAGCGGCAGCTACCCCTCCCGTGGGTCCATCACCCGGCCCATGAACAGCACCGAGTCCGTCTCCCTATCGTGGATCATGAACAGGAACGGCCGGTCCACGCGGACCTCGGCCGGTGGCTCGGGCTCGGCCGCCGTGGCTCCCACGGAGATCATCGTCGCCGCCGCCGCCTCGGTGCCGTGCTCGTTCACATCGATCATCGCCTTGTGGAGCACACTGCTGATGAACAGCCCGCCCTGCTCGGCGATGCCCGTGAGGTCGGCGCGGCTCGGATCGAAGGCGATGTCCATTCCCATGGCCTTAAGGGTGTCGGTCAGGGGTAGCGTGGTCTCGAACTTGAACTTGGGCAGCCACACCCGCAGCTCCCGGCTCTCCAGCTCCTCGAGCACCGCGGCCACATTCTCGCCCGTGACCATGGGTTCCATGGCACCCAGCTCATCGTCGGGGAGCACTATGATCATCCGCAGATCCCAGCGCTCGTAGGGCAGGGCGATGGCCGTCCACCCGTCGCCCTCGGCATAGAGGCCGTCCATACGGCCCTGCATGGTGGGAACATCCACGGTGTCGCCCGTGGCCAGGTGGAAGGGCGCGTCCTCGGTGCCCGCCTCGCTGAACTGGTCGGCCCAGGCTCCCTTGAAGTAGATGGCATTCACGAGAACCATGACGATCTGGTTGAAGGCCTGGGGGTCGGCTATCTGGCTGATCTTCTCTTGGGTCTTGTCGCTCACCCAGCCGTTGATGTCCTCGGCGGCGGCCTCCGGGTCCGCCTCGAAATCGGCGGTCCGGAGCTCGGCGTCATAGGCGCCCTGGACGAGATCGAGGTACTCCTGCCGGAAGCTGAAGTCGTCCTGGGCCCACACGCCGTTGGCGACCAGTAGCGCCGGCCGGCCCTCCTCCCCCTCGGGCGGCTCGTAGCCCGGGTCTTGCAACGGCAGCTCCGCCGTCAGCGCCTCATAGGACTCGTACAGGGGCCCATCGGAGGGGACATGGAGGGTGCCCGCCATGGCGTCGCGGGTCGCACCCGCGGCGCCGGCGTAGACCATTCCGAGGGCCATATGGACGCTGAAGGGCGAGAAGATCAGGTTGTCGTCGGAGGTGGCGGCGACCTCTCGATACAGGTCGCACGCGAAGCTGGTTCCGCTGTCGCTGAGGGCCCCCACGCTCTGGGCCTCGCCCTGGGGAGGCGGAGGCGGCGGGTCGGGCTGGTTGTCGGTCATGGCGATCGGCTCCTCCCGCGGCTGGGGCGCTGGCTCGTCGGTGCTCCGGGCCGCGCCATCCCGGGAGCAGCTTACGGTGGCCAGGGCCAGGCATAGGAGCATCCCGACCAAGGGTCGACTACGGTGTGCGCTCATGCGTACCACTCCGTCTCGGTGGGCTCTCGGTGCCCCCTTGGGGCTCTTATCTGTTAGAGGGATGACGCCGCCCGCAGGTTCCCGATGGACCCTAGGCGTGCTCGCCCGAGCCCCTGGCCGGCGGCTCGATGGCGCCCGACGAGATGGCATTGAGGAAGTGGATGTTCCCACAGACCCGGCAGGTGACCGGCACCACGGGGAACACCACGCCCTTCTCGCCCGGTCCATCGCCGGCGTGGAAGGGCCTCAGCTCGTAGGCTCGCTCGGGCATGGCCCACTTGGCCGAGCCACACACGCAGCAATCGTACTCCGACCAGTGGGTCTCCAGGTGCATCCGCAATGCGTCCAGATTGAGTTTCATGGCTCCTCCGGCCGAGCTACACCGGCAGCAGCGGGTAGCAGTTCTTCGCGTTGTCGAAAAGCCACATCTTGCCGATCTCCAGGGCTTGGTCCTCGGTCAGGTGGCCTCGCTCCACCCGAGCCGATAGGACCTCCGACAGGTTCTCCATGGCCATCCAGTGGTGTCCGACGACCTTCTCCACGGGGAGGTTGTAGTCCCCACCGAAGCCCAGGATCTTGTTGATGGGCACCAGGTCCATCCACTCATCCATGAGCGACACCGTCATGCGCTGGGAGATGATATGGCACCAGCAGAGGTTCAGCCACACATTGGGGTTGTTCTTGCCGATGACCCCCGTCTCCCGCACCCACGGCATGCCCGCGTGGTAGATGTCGAACCGGGTCTCCCGGTGGCGCTCCACCACAGGGATCATCCACTTGGGGTCCAGGGTCCGGAAGTCGCCCCACATGCCCGTATGGACGGCCACGGTGAGGTTGTGCTTCGCTGCCAGCTTCAGCGCCCAGTAGGTGATGTAGCTGCGGAGGGGGTTGTTCGCCGGGACCTCGCCCGCCGTGCCTGCCCGGATCTTCCCGAAAAGGGACACGGCCTCGGCCCGGTCCACGTCGCCGAAATCCTGGCTTATGAGCTTGACGCCGACGGCTCCCTCCTCCTTCCAGCGCACCAGTCGCCGCTCGGCCGCCTCGACCAGGTCGTCCACGGTGTTGATGACCAAGTCGACCTGGGAGCCCAGAACCTGGAAGGCCTCGGGGGCCCGGGCCTCGTTGATGGGCCATAGCCAGATGACGGGAATGAGGAGGGGATCCTCGGTGCCCGGCTCCTCCACATCGGTGCGCCCGCATTGGGTGAGGGCCCTGCGGATGTTGCACTTGTCCCTCAGAATGCGGCGATATAGGCCCGGCGTGTTGTGCTCCCGCATCTTCGCCGTGACCTCGGCATGGTTCGCGTCGCCGATGTCCTCGAACCCCCACAGCTCCCGAGCCGCCAGAAACCCGGCCCTGGCGTACGAGCCGTGCCGCACATTGGGCAGGTGGGGCGAGAGCAGGCTCCACCGGTAGTCGGCGGGCAGCGACAGGTCCTTCATCTTCCGGAAGTCCTCGGGCGGCATCCCCGAGGTGATGAGGTCGGTCTCACAGTAATGCGAGAAGAGCATGGTGGCGTCGACGTCCAGGGCCACCCGCTCCTTCTCGGGGAAGAGGTGCTCGTGGGCGTCGATAACCTCGGCCTGCCTCAGCGCATCGAAGAGCCTCTGCTGGAGATCGGTCATGGAGGCGCGGCACCTTCCTTCCGTGGAGACAGGTTCGGGCACCCGTCGGCTACTCCCTCTCCCGCCGCTCCAGGGCGGCGGCCCAGGAGATGTACACGGCGGCGGTCTCGATCAGCTCGGCGCGGAGGGCCTCGGGGTCGTCCTCGAGGGCGGCCTTGGCCGCTTCGCCGGCCTCCTCCTGAGCGATGAGACTCCACCTGCCGTCATCGTGGTCCTGCCGGCCCCACTTGCGGCGCTGGCGAGCCAGCTCCTCGGCGACGGCGTGCAGTATGGGCTCGAGTCCGGGCTCGTCGGGTAGGTTGAGGTGCATGGGGTGGGCGTCTTCCTTCATCGGCGGTCCTCCGTTAGAGCGGCTCCCGCAGGTTCCTCTGCCTCGTGCCTTCGGGCCGCTTGACCGGGCCACCCAGGGACGGCGGCACCGGAAGGGAGTCGGGAGGGGCACCCTCTCATCGGTCCGATGCAGCGCCCCGAGTATGGACCAGATCGAAGCTCCGGGACACGGGCTAATCCCAGAACCGGTAGATCGGCTGGTCGGCCCACATCCCGTAGATGTTCCAGAAGCTCCCCGAGACGAAGTCGCCGACTACCAAGCCCACCGCCAGCGGCACCAGCTTCCGATACGCCTGGCCTCCGCCATACCGGGTCACCAGGACCTTCGTCGCCCATGCGACCATCAGTGGGGCCCACAGCCGCTCCATGGCCCAGCTCGAGGAGACGGCGTAGCCCACAGGATGAATGGGCCAGCCCGTGATCCGGGTCGATAGGGCCATGCCTCCATAGGTGACGATCACCCCGATCACCATGGCCATGATGGCCCGGCCGTTGGGGCCCGTCGGCTGGTTCAGCCAGCCCAGGAACCGGTTCCAGGGCTCGCCACCGATATACAGCGGCACGGTGGAGACGCATTCGGCCGCGCCGCCGGCGTCGAACACCATCCGGAGCTGGAAGTAGAAGGACAGCGCCACTCCCACGGCCCAAGCCGCGGCGAACAGACCCAAGGCCTTCGTCAGCCCAAGGCCCCCTTGCAGGAACCGGAGACCCTCGGCCTGGTGGGGCATGTAGTGGGATCGGTAGGCCCGGTTGAACCAGTAGTAGAGCTGCCCCACAGCGTAGTTTCGGGTGCCCGTCAACTCGCTCCCCAGGGCCGTGGGGATCATCTGAGTCGGGCCGGAGTAGTGGAGGTCATGGACCGGAAGGCCCATCTCGGCTCGGATCCTGGTGACGGCGAGCCCGATCAGGAAGAACACCGCGAAGAATGCCACGGCGTAAAGCACGCCCATCCCCGCCTTCGTGCTGAACCAGATCAGGCCCACGATCCCCACGGAGAGGGCGGCGAGGGCCACCCGTCCGTCCCGCGTGCGGACCTTGTCGCTGGCTCCGTCGAAGGCGGCCCGCACCTCGCGCAGCCAGCCGCGGCGGCCCACCCACAGGGTGAAGATAGCCAGCCCGATGAAGCCTCCGAAGGACTGCTCGCGGATGAAGGGGGCATCGGGGATACCGCCCCAGCCCATCCATGCCGACAGCACCTTCTGGGCCTGCCACTGAAGGTAGAAGAACCAGCAGGAGAAGGACAGCTCGGTCGGCAGCAGCAGCCCCTGCCCGATGGCGAAGGGGTAGAAGGAGAGGGGCATGTACCCGATGGCGCTGTAGGGGAAGTCGTGGACCTGGGCCGCCAGGTTGTAGGGCGGATGCCAGGCCCGGACGGGGATCTGGGGCCACATGGGGTTGATGGCGTTGATGCTGTTGAAGGTCTCGATGAGGGCGGCGATACCGAACCCGATGAGGAAGCCCCGCTCGGTGAACAGAGGACGCTCCACCTCGGCCAGGGCGGCGGGCACCTCCAGGATGGGATAGGTCAGATGCTCCGCCTCGGACCACCGCCGATGGAAGAGCATGACCATACCGCCACCGGCCAGCACCAAGAAGATGCAGAAGACGAACCACCATGACAGGGGCTCGATCCAGCCCGCTGCGCTCTGCATGGTGAGGGGGGTATCCCCCAGCCAGAAGGCCTCGGAAGAGGGTCCCTTGGGAACGATCAAATGGCTAGGGAGCCATGGTAGCAGGTCTTCGGCGAACCCGTTCTCGGGGGTCGCGTAGTGCTCGGGGTAGGCGATGATCCCCATGAGGTTCTGGGTGAAATCAAGGCTGGCCCCCGCGGACACCAGGGCGAGGACGACGTACGTGACCCGCAAGTCGCCGTCGTTGAAGATGCTCCTCAGGCCGATCAGGCGAAGCAGCTCGATGGCGACTCGGACCAGGAAAAGGGCCGCCACCACGTTGTAGAACAGGGATGTGGTTGTGGGGTACCCGGCGAACTTGATGACCTCGACATAGATAATCCAGTAGACCGTGGGCACCGATAGGACCGCCGACAGCAGCAGCGCCCGCCCGCGGAGCGTGAAGGCCTCCGGTTCCCTGGAGCTGAGCTGTGCCGCGGTAGCGGTCGCCATGGACGGACGCGGGCCCTCCTCGGTTCGGCGCGTAACTGTATTCGAAGCGTGAGCCGGCAGGCCTTCGCGCGCCGATTCATCGAAACGAGCGCTCTCCCGGGGGCGTTATAATAGGTGCAGGTGGGTGTACCCGTAAGGTAGGTGCATGACGCATGTATCGACGGCTCGCAGTGCTCCTCTTGGTCGCCGGCGCGTATCTACTCATCGCCGGCTGCACGGGCGGCGGACCCGAGGCTCCGACGACGATCGTGGGCGGCACAGTTGTGGATGCCGGCTCGGGCGCCCCGGTGCCCGGGGTGCGGATCTTCGCCGTGGAGGCGGGGGCCGGAGGCGGAGCGATCCCCATCGGTACGCCGGAGATCACCTCCGACGGCAGCGGCAAGTTCCGTATCGACAACGCGCCCGTGGGGTCCGTCGATCTGCTCATCCGCCCTGGCCTCTCTCTGGGCTATGGCCAAAGCACCCTCCGGATGACCACTCGAGCCGAGGACGAGCATGACGTCACCATCCGCATGCTCCCCAGCAGCGTGACCGTCACCGAGATCACCGTAGACCCCGATCCCTTGGTCCTCGGGTCGGACCAGACTCTGCTCTTCGACGCCACGGTCGTGGCCAGCGACGAGAAGGAGTACTCGCCCACCTGGACCGTGGAGGGCAACATCGGCACCATCGACGCCGAGGGCAACTTCCGGGCGGGCGTGGCCGGCGAGGGCTTCGTGCGGGCCACCCTCGGCTCGGCGGCCGATACCTCCTCGGTCTCGGTGACCGAGTGCAAGATCGAGATCGAGCCCGACTACGAGCCCACCACGGCCCAGTCGAACCGGGAATACACGGTCAACGACGAGGGTGGCGTGGAGCTGCTCGTCCACTACCACGGCGCCGGTGCCAGACAGGATTCGTGGTCAGCGGTCTCCGATGCCGGCGGCATGGTGCTCCGGGATCTGGCCATCGCCGACGCGGCTTTGGCCGTGGTGCCTCCCGAAGGCTTGGACCGTCTGCTAGCCGATCCCCGTATAGAGGCGGCCGAGCCCAACAGCCCCGTTCATATCCGTCAGGCCCAGCCCGACCAAGTGGCCCCCTGGGGTATTCTCAACGTCCGAGCGAACCAGGCCTGGGGAACGGGCACGGGGGCGATCCATGTGCTGCCCGGACGGCCCACGGGAGCGGGAGTCAAGGTAGCTATCATCGACACGGGCATCGACCATGAGCACCCCGACCTGGTCGTTGCCGGCGGGCACAACGTTATCAACCCCCGGGCCGAGCCCATCGACGACAACGGCCACGGCACCTTTGCCGCGGGCATCATCGCTGCCCGGGACAACGAGATCGGCATCATCGGCATCGCCCCCGAGGCCGAGCTGTACGCCGTGAAGGTACTCAAGAGCCATGGCGGAGGCGACATCGCCGACGTGGTCACCGGCATCGAGTGGTGCATCGAGAACGGCATGAGCGTCATTAACCTAAGCCTGGGCATCACCTCCAACTCCGAGGCCGTCAAGACGGCTTGCGATGCCGCGTGGGACAACGGCGAGGGCGCCATTCTCTGCGCCGCCGCGGGCAACAACGAGCCGGTGGTCTGGCCGGGGAACTACGGCAGCGTGATCTCCGTGGGCGGAACGGACAACTCGAACCAGATCGGGGCATTCTCCAGCCAGGGGCCGCCCGTCGAGCTGACCGCGCCCGGCTTGGACGTGTTCTCCGCGGGCCTGGACGGCACGTACGTGCGAAACACGGGGACCAGCTTCAGCGCCCCCCACATCGCCGGTGCCGCGGCCCTGCTCTTCTCCACAGGCCGGTACTCCGATGCGGCCCATGTTCGGCAGCACATGCGGAACACCGCCCAGGATCTGGGCGAGCCCGGCCGCGACCAGACCTTTGGGTACGGTAAGCTCGACGTACTCGACGCCTATGACTCTCTGGGCTGCGCCGACGTGCTTCAGGATTAGGGCGAAGCCCGGCTGGGGGCTTCTCCCTCCCGACTAGCCGAAGCTCATGTCTCCATAGAGGCGCTGGATGTAGCCGATCTGGCCGACGTGGTACCACCAGTGGTCGATGAGCATGTCGATGAAGCCGGCCTTGGTTTTCTTGGCGAAGCCCGCGTCGATCTCCACATCCCAGCCATCGCTTGGCTGCTTGCGAAGCAGCTCCGTCGTGCGCTGGGCCGTCTCTTGGATCGCGGCCATGAGATCATCCCTGGCCTTCAGCTCCGCCGCCGGGCCGACCTGGGCCCACGTGGATGACGCGAAGTAGTCATGGCCGCTATCGGGCGCCTCCATGCTCTCGCCGGCGAGCATGTGGGAGGCCATCCCATGCTCCACGTCCAGGCTGTGCTTGATCTGCTCGGAGATGTTGGTGGGGTCGGCGCCGTCGATGGGTGGGCGCCAGTCCATCTTGTCCTCGGGCATCTCCTTCAGCATCCGAAGGCAGAACCCCCGCACCTCGTCCAGCCGCGAAATGGCGTGCTCTACATCGAATCCCATCCTGCATCACCTTCCCCGGTGCATTGGTAGGCGCCAGCTTCGACGGCCTGTGTCGGTGCACCTGTGACCCCGGCGCGAGTTGACCCCTCCCCCGGCCGTGGCCTATACTCGAACCGTAGTATGTGGGCGGCATAGATGTGCCCAATGGGGTGGGCGCCTGAGGCCCGCGGCGGAACCCAGCGGCCCGGAAGGTGAGTCGGTAGCGCGCAATGACCAGCGATGTCTCGATGGAGCGATACCCTCGGATCGATGAGGGCTCGGGGACACCGGTACTGTTCTTGCACGGTATCTTCGGCTCCCCGGAGAACTGGGGCGAGACGGCGGAGCAGCTCGTTGGGAAGTACCGTATGATCCGCCTTGAGTTCCCTATATTTAGCACGGCGCCCCGCAAGTGCAACGTGAACACCCTCACCACCTATGTGGAGCAGTTCCTCCAGGAGAGCGACATGGAGCCACCCGTCGTGGTGGGCAACTCCCTCGGCGGCCATGTCGCCCTGGACCTGGCCCTCCGGCGGCCCGATCTGGTCCGGGCCCTCACCCTGACCGGGTCCTCGGGGCTTTTCGAGCGAGGTTTCGAGAAGGGCGTGCCACGCCATCCGGACCGGGATTGGATCGCCGACCGCCTCGGGCACAGCATCTTCTACGACCCCGGCAAACTGACCGATGAGATGGTCGACGAGGCCATGGACGTGCTGGAATCCCGCGAGAACCGCCTTCGACTCATCCGTATCGCCGCTTCGGCCAAGCGAAGCAACCTGGCCGAGGAGCTGCACCAAGTCTCCGTCCCGACACTCCTCGTATGGGGCCGCCAGGACCGGGTTACGCCCCTGGAAGTGGCCGAGCAGTTCGAGGATAGCATCCCCAGAGCCAGGCTCGTTCTAGTTGACGAATGCGGGCATGCGCCAATGCTGGAGCAGCCCCGAGCCTTTACCATGGCCCTGGAGGAGTTCTTGGGCGACCTGGAGAGAGTCCCGGAAGACGAAATGATGGTTCCCTAGCGGTCCCCCCCGCGTTGACACGCCCATCCCCCGAGGGGTATAAGTCTCTCGGCCCTTGTCTCGGGATCAGTCAGCCGTCCCCCCAAATGGCCCAACCGCTCGAGGCGAGGGCCCTTCCCTGTACCCCGCGCGCCCTGAGCACCACCCCACGAGCCGCCCGCGTCGGCCTTACTGGATTGCGCCTTGACAAAACTCTTTCGCGTAGGATAATCGTCTCACCGTGGGCTGCCGAGCATCGGTCCCTAACGTCCCACCCCACCCGCGGGTTCAAGGTTCCCCTTGACATTGGTTGGCTCTTTATGACAGCATGCCGCCCATCGGCTCTCCGTCACCGGAAGCCGAGTATCGGGTCGGAGGTAGTTGCGGATGAAGATGCGCGCCGTTATCGCAGTGGGGACCGCTGTCATGCTCGCCGGGTTCCACGCCATCGCCCTGGCGGGCGACCCCGAGGAGAACATGCCGCTTCATGGGTCGGACGACCTTCTGCTGGCAACGGGAGACGGCGGGATCGCCCGGCCGGGCGGAGTGCTGCCTGTGCGGACCGGGTCGGCGCCCGACGTCTCGCGCGAGCACTGGACTGTGCCCACCGCCTCCGACGCCATGTCCATGGATCTCCTGGGCCTCAAGCAGGACGGCAAGTTCCACGCCGGAGCCTTCGTTACGGAAGGCGAGCTGAACGCCGCCGCCGCGAGGCTGGTGGCCAAGGCCAGGGCGGAGTGGCCCGCCCGCTCGCGGCAGCCCTCCACCCCCGAGCGCGAGAGCTTCGACCCCGCGGCCGGCGACCTGGCGACGCGAGCCGACCTGGCACGGGTGATCGCGGGCGTCCTCTGCAACCTCGAGCCCGCCGCCACGCGGCTCTCCGACGCCATGGACGCCGGCACCGAGATCTTCTATGACGTGCCCGAGGGCGACCCACGGTTCGAGGTGATCGTTGCCGTGCGCGATCTGGGGCTGGTCCGCGGCTACCACGATGGCGGCTACCATCCCGAGGAGCCCGTGTTGCGTATGGAGCTGGCCGAGTCGCTGATCTGGACTTGGCGCTACCTGACCACCCTCCCCGACCCCTCCCCGAGCCTGACCTCCCAGGCGCCCAAGCCCGTCGTCGAGAGCGTGCCGGTGCCCGAGGAGCCGCTAACCGGGGACGCCCAGCCGCGCGAGCACTGGACCACTGACCCCGGGGAGGACGCCGCCGATCCGATGGACGGCATGGCACAGGGCGAGCCGGGCACCGTGCGCCCCGCCGACGGTGAAGGCGAGCCCATGGACGAGGGCGAAGAGGGTTCTCAGTAGGAGCTCGTCTGGGCTGCCTGGTGTTCCCCTCAAATGCGCGCCGCTATGGCGGGCGAGGCTGCCCCGTCGAGTAGGATCGACGGAGGAGGAGCGGCCTTGGGCCGCCCACGCGGCGAGAGAAGCGGACGCGTCACGCGGGTCCGAGGCAACGTGGTCGAGGCCGTCTTCGATGGCGACCCCCCGCCCATCAACACCCGCCTGGAGGCGGGCTCCTCGCGCGACATCATCGTCGAGACGGTCCATCATCTCTCCGAGGGACAGGTGCGAGGTATCGCGCTGACCGCGGTGCATGGGCTGAGTCGCGGGGCCGCGATTTACGATACCCGCTCACCTCTGACGGTGCCGGTGGGTACCGAGGCTCTGGGCCGGATCTTCGACGTCTTCGGACGCACCATCGACCGGGGCGAGGCCCTGGACCACCTGGACCGGCACCCGATCCACCGCGAGCCTCCGGCCCTGAGCGAGCGGTCCACCGAGACCACCATCTTCCAGACGGGCATCAAGGCTATCGACGTGCTAGCACCCCTCGAGCGCGGCGGCAAGGCGGGTCTGCTGGGCGGCGCCGGTGTTGGCAAGACGGTGCTCATCATGGAGATGATCCGCAACATGGTGGGCCAGCACGAAGGGGTCAGCATCTTCTGCGGCATCGGGGAGCGTACCCGCGAAGCCGACGAGCTCCACCGGGAGCTGATCGATACGGGAGTGCTCGACCGGACGGTGCTGTTCTTCGGCCAGATGAATGAGCCGCCGGGCGCGCGCCTGCGGGTGGGGCACGCCGCTCTGACCATGGCCGAGTACTTCCGCGATGAGCGACGCCAGGATGTGTTGATGCTCATCGACAACATCTTCCGCTTCGTGCAGGCCGGCCAAGAGGTCTCGGGGCTCATGGGCAAGCTGCCCTCGCGCGTGGGCTACCAGCCGACCCTGGGCACCGAGCTGGCCCAGCTTCAGGAGCGGATCTGCAACACGGCCTCGGGCGCTGTCACCTCCATCCAGGCCGTCTACGTGCCCGCCGACGACTTCACCGATCCCGCGGCGGTCCATACCTTCGGCCATCTCTCGGCGTCGGTGGTGCTGTCGCGCAAGCGGGCCAGCCAGGGCCTGTATCCGGCCATCGATCCCCTGGAATCCAACTCCAGCCTCCTTACCCCGCGGGTGGCGGGCCATCGCCACTACCGCATCGCCCAGGAGGTCCGGGAGACGCTGGCCAGCTATGAAGACCTCAAGGACATCATCGCCATGCTGGGCTTGGAGGAGCTGGCCCGGGAGGATCGCCAGACGGTGAACCGGGCAAGGCGGCTGGAGCGGTTCCTCACCCAGCCCTTCTTCACCACCGAGCAGTTCACGGGCCAGGAGGGCCGGGCCGTCGACCTGAAGGACGCCCTGGACGGGTGTGAGCGCATCCTCGCCGACGAGTTCGCCGACGTGCCCGAGAGCCGGCTGTACATGGTCGGCACCGTGGACGAGGTGGAGGTGGGGGCCCGATGAACCTGCGCGTCTTGCTCCCCACCGGCGTACTGCTCGAGGTGGAGGTGGCCAAGGTCAAGGCCGAGGCCCTGGATGGTGCCTTCGGTATGCTGCCGCGCCACGTCGACTTCGTCGCGCCTCTTCGGGCGGGCATCGTGGAGTACGAAGAGACCGGGGGCGACGTTGGGTTCGTCGCCGTGGACCGAGGCCTGCTCGTCAAGCGCGGCCCCGACGTGACTGTATCGACAACTACCGCGGTGCTGGGCGATGACCTGGCTCCGCTGCGTGAGCGTATGGCCGAGCATCTGGAGAGCCAGCGCGAGGAAGAGCGGAAGGCGCGGACCGCCCTGGCCGATCTGGAGCTGCGCCTCATGGACTTCTTCATTGGCGACGGGGGGCGGGGCTGATGGCCGACGAAGGCCGAAACGATCCGGAGCCCGTCCCGGAGGGCGATGCCGAGGAGGACCAGGTCACCGAGAGCATCGGCCGACACGCGTCCCGTAAGATCAAGGCCCGGGCCGTGGGCAAGCGGAGCGCGTGGTTCGGGCTGGGCATGTTCGGCATGGTGGGCTGGTCGGTGGCCATCCCCATGCTTATCTGCCTGGCCATCGGCATATGGCTCGATGGACGGTACCCGGGGCGGCCTTCGTGGACACTGATGATGCTGTTCCTGGGGATCATGCTGGGCAGCCTGAACGCTTGGTTCTGGCTGCAGCGGGAGATGAAGGACATAGGACGGGACACCGATGAACCTGAGTGACCCCCTCGCCCTGGGCACACGGCTGGTGGCGGGCATCGCTTTGGGTCTGCTGTACTTCGGTGGCCTGTGGCTCACCCTGAAGCGGATCCCCGAGAGTCGCTCACCAGCGCTGCTGGTGCTGGGGAGCATGGTCCTACGGTCGGTGCTGGTGGTCGCCGCCGTGTACTACCTGAGCGACCGCAAGCTCGACCTGATCCTCATTATGATCGTCGGCTTCACATTGGGCCGGCTGATCCTCGGCCGGCGACTGGGCCAGGCCGGACGCGACTCCGCCGGAGAGGTGGCTGGAGCCGTTGAACGTGACGCCTGATCAGACGGTGTACGTTGACTGGGGCTTCGTGAAGCTCAACGCCACCCTAGTCTTCTCGTGGCTGACCATGCTTCTGCTGGTGCTCGGCTCGTGGCTCATCACCCGCCGCATCACCGCCACGTCGGACCTGACGCCGGGTCAGAACCTCATGGAGGTACTGGTCAAGGGAATGGAGTCCCAGATCGAGGAGATCAGCCAGGAGCGGCCGCGCCGCTATCTGCCCTTCGTCGGCACGCTGTTCGTCTACATCGCCGTGTGCAACATCCTCTCGGTCGTGCCATGGTACGAGGCGCCCACAGGGAGCCTATCCACGACGGCCGCCCTGGCCGTGTGCGTCTTCGTCGCCGTTCCGTACTACGGGATCCGCCACGTGGGCATCGGCAGCTACCTGAAGCAGTACGTGAAGCCCAACCCCATGATGCTGCCCTTCAACATCATCGGAGAGCTGTCCCGCACCCTGGCCCTGGCCGTCCGCCTTTTCGGGAACATCATGAGCGGCTCGATGATCGTGGCCATACTCCTGGCCATCGCGCCGCTGTTCTTCCCCGTCGTCATGCACGCCCTCGGATTGCTCACCGGCCTGGTTCAGGCCTACATCTTCGCCGTTTTGGCCATGGTATACATCGCGTCGGCCAGCAAGGCCCGGCGCGACAAGGCCCAGGCCGAGGAGGACTCGAGCGACGCCGAGGACTCGGAAGGAGAAAGCTAGACATGGATGGAGCGGAACTCATTGGCATGTGCTCGGTGATCATGGCCGGGCTCACCATGGCCATCGGCTCGGTCGGTCCCGCCTTGGCCGAGGGGCGCGCCGTGGCCAACGCCCTCACCGCCATCGCCCAGCAGCCCGACGAATCGAACACCATCACCCGCACCCTGTTCGTGGGGCTGGCGATGATCGAGTCCACAGCCATTTACTGCTTCGTGGTGGCCATGATCTTGATCTTCGCGAATCCCTTCTGGGACCACTTCATCAGCGGGTAGGGCGGAAGGAACCCATGCAGATAGACTGGTTCACCTTCGTGGCCCAGATCGTCAACTTCCTGATCCTCGTGGTCCTGCTGCGGCTGTTCCTGTACAAGCCCATCCTCAACGCCATGCGCGACCGGGAGGAGCGGATCCGGCAGCGCATGGAGCAGGCCGAGGAGCGGGAGCGCGAGGCCGAGGAGGTCAAGCAGGAGTTCGAGGACAAGCGCGACGACCTGCGACATAGGGAGAGCGAGATCCTGGAGGAGGCCAAGTCCGAGGCCCAGAGCCGGCGGGACGAGCTGCTCAAGGAGGCCCGCCAGGAGGCCGAGGAAGCGGAGAAGCGGTGGCGCGAGGCGGTGCGGCGGGACAAGGACGCCTTCCTGTCGGGCCTGCGGCGCCGGGCGGCTCAGGAGCTGTGCGCCGTGGCTCGCCGGGCCCTGGCCGACCTGGCCGACGCCGAGCTGGAGCGCCAGGTTGTACACGTCTTCGCCGCCAAGCTGCGCGACCTCCCCGACGACGCCGCCACGGCTCTGGCCGATGCCACCAAGGACGGCCAGCCGGTCAGGGTTCGGACCGCCTTCGAGCTCACCGGTGATGCGGAGGACGAGGTCCGCCAGGCCCTGGACGCCGCCGGGCACTCGGGCGACATGACCGTGGAGCGCGATGAGGACCTGGTGTGCGGCCTGGAGCTTCGCTTCGCCGGTCACCGTATCGCCTGGTCGGTGGACGGCTACCTGGGCAGCCTGGAGCGACGCTTCTCCGAGGCCGTGGAGCGCAGCGTCCGGAGCGACGATGATGGCGATAGCGACGGCGACGGGAAGGGTGCCGATGAGTGATCGCGGCCCCCTTGCCAGGACCATCGACTCGGCTCTGGACTCCCTCCACCGGGCCCTCGAGTCCTACGAGCCCGAGCCACGCCTGGCCGAAGTGGGCGAGGTCGAGTACCTGGGCGAGGGCATCGCCCGGGTCTCGGGGCTGCCGAGCGTGCAGGCCGACGAGCTGGTCGAGTTCGAGGACGGCACCATGGGGTTCGCCCTCAACTTGGATCCCGATGAAGTAGGTGTGGTCCTGCTGGGCCGGAGCGAGGAGCTGTCGGCCGGCATGGAGGTGCGGCGCCTCGAGCGCCTGCTGGACGTGCCGGTGGGCAAGGGCCTGCTCGGGCGCGTCATCGATCCCACGGGCGAAGTGCTAGATCGAGGCGGCCGGCTGGATTGGGAGGATCGGCGGCAGGTCGAGCGTCCCGCCCCCTCCATCATGGCTCGATCGCCCGTCCAGCGGCCCCTGCAAACGGGCATCAAAGCCATCGACACCCTTATCCCCATCGGTCGCGGCCAGCGGGAGCTCATCCTCGGCGATCGGCAGACGGGCAAGACGGCCATTGCGACCGATACCATCGCCAACCAGCTCGACCGGAATGTGATGTGCGTCTACTGCGCCGTGGGGCAGCGTACCTCGGCGGTGGCCAAGGTCACCGACGACCTGGACCGACTCGGCGCGCTGGACTACACCGTCATCATGGTGGCCGAGGCCGAGGACCCGCCGGGCCTCCAGTTCATCGCCCCCTACGCCGCGACGGCGGTGGCCGAGTACTTCATGGACCATGGACAGGACGCTCTGGTCATCTACGACGACCTGACCGTCCATGCCCGGGCTTACCGCGAGCTGTCTCTGCTCCTGCGAAGACCGCCCGGCCGCGAAGCCTACCCGGGGGACATCTTCTACATCCACTCGCGCCTGCTCGAGCGGTCGGCCCAGCTCGGTAGCGACGAGGGGGGCGGCTCGCTGACGGCACTTCCCATCATCGAGACCGAGGCCCAGAACCTATCGGCCTACATCCCGACGAACCTGATCTCCATCACCGACGGCCAGATCTACCTCTCCCCGGACCTGATGCAGAAGGGCAACCTGCCAGCCGTGGATGTGGGCACGTCGGTATCCCGCGTCGGCGGCAAGGCCCAGCTCCCCGCCTACAAGCTGGTGGCTGGGCAGGTCCGCCTGGCTTACTCCCAGTTCGAGGAGCTGGAGTCCTTCGCCCGCTTCGGCACGCGACTCGATGAGGAGACCCGCCAGTCCCTCGCCCGGGGGCGCCGGGTTCGGGAGGTGCTGAAGCAGGACCAGTTTTCGCCCCGCACGCCCGCCCAGCAGGTGGTCACCTTCCTCGCCGTCAACAATGGCTTGTTCGACGACCTGGAGCTGGAGCAGGTCGGCCGAGGCGAGGAGATCGTACATGAGCTGCTGGAGGACGAGCTGGCCGATCTGCGGGACAAGATCGAGGACGGCCAGGAGCTGACCGACGACGACCGGGATCGGCTGCTGGAAACCATCGACCAGGCCTTGGAAGACGAGCTGGGCGAGGAAGAGGGCAGCGATGGAGACGCTTGAGTCCCTCGGCCGCCGCATCGAGAGCGCATCGGAGCTTAGGTCGGTCGTCAAGACTATGAAGTCCCTGGCGGCGGTGAACATCACCCACTTCCAGGAGGCCACCCGGTCTCTCCATGACTACCTCGAAACGGTGGAGATGGGCCTTCAGGTGGCCTTGCAGGGCGATCCCCAACGGGTTCAGCCCGGCGGAGCACGGCCGGGCACCCAAGGTCTGGGCGCCATCGTGGTGGGATCCGACCAAGGCATGTGCGGCCGGTTCAACGAGGAGGTCGCCGAGTTCGCCGTGGACCGCATGTCCAGGGAGGACCTGCCCCTCGGCCAGTGGCGGGTCGTTGCCCTGGGCGCCCGGATCGTGGGCTCCCTAGAGGATGCGGGCATCGACGTCGAGGGCGTATACCCCATTCCCGCGTCGCTGTCGGGCATCTCCCAGCGGGTGGAGACGGTCATCGCCCAGGCTCGGCGATGGTACGCCGAGGATCGGCTGACGCGAGTCATGGTGTACCACGCCGAGACGGTGTCCCAGTCGAGCTACGAGCCCGTCGCGGTCCAGCTCCTGCCCATCAACCCCCAGTGGGTGCGGGAGCTTCTGGCTCGGCCTTGGCCAGGCCCGACGATCCCCACCTTCCGTGCGCCATGGCCCGACCTGATCCAGTGCCTGCTGCGCCAGGCGATCCTGGTTCTGTGCTTCCGGGCGATCACCGAGTCCCTGGCCAGCGAGAACATCACCCGGCTCCAGTCCATGGAAGCCGCGGAGAGCAACATCGGTGAGCGACTGGCCGAGCTGAAGTCGGCGTACAACCGGGAGCGGCAGTCATCGATCACATCGGAGATCTTGGACATCGTCGGTGGGTTCGAAGCGCTTAAGGAAGACGTGTAGGGCCGGTCGACTCAGGGCTCCCGCTCGCGTTTGCCCCAGCCGTCGCCGATGAAGGAGCCGGCGAAGATCCCCACGGCCACACCCAGCAGCATGCCCACCACGAGATTCCGCACAAGGAGCGTCGCCAGCCCCCCGCCGACGAGGGCGATGGTGGTGCAGGTCATTATCTTGCGGCGGGTCATGGTGCGCCTCTCCGGGAGCGTGGCGTGGCCTCGCTTCGGGGCCCGCGCGTCGATCCCTTCGTGGCGCGCCGTGGTTGCCTCAATCCAGCGGTGCTCGCTCCGGGTCCTTGTCTTCACGCCGCAGCAGGGCGCCAAGGGTCTGGTCGATCAGCTCCACCCAGAAGCGCTCGCTGTAGCCGGCGAGGAAGCCTAGGAGCAGGATGAACGACATCTGTGGCACGGTCGGGCCGGTCGGTCCTGTTCCGTCACTGCCACCGTCGGGCGAGCCGAACACCGAAGCCAGATCGCCGCCCTGGAAGATCAGGGCTCCGGAGAGGAAGATCACGACCACCACGGGGCCCATGATCAGTCCCATGGCCGGCTTCGCCAGGTAGACGAGCTTCATCTCCGGGTCGAAACTGCGCTCGGTGATGTACTTCCGAATACCGAAGACGCACTGAGCGGCCCCACCCATGGCGCCGGCCAGGGCCGCGAGAGCGAGAATGGGCCAAAGGTCAGCCAGTTGCGGATCGTCGAGCCACCAAGTAACCGCAGTGCCCGCGGCGAAGGCCGCGATGGCCCAGGTGAAGGCATAGGCAAGGAGCCCCGGGGCCTGGACGCGAGCGGCATGATCGCTGGCCTCCCCACGGGCCAATAGCACATCGAGCCTGACAATGGCCTGTTCCGCTTCCGTGTGATCCGGCTGCTTCTGATCGAGCGCCTCCCGCGCCTGGGCGAGAAGCGGAAGCCCGACTCTCGTCACCTCCCAGGAGTGGGAGAGCCTCCGGAGGCGCTGCGTCGCCGCCGCTAGACGCTCCTCCAGCTCCTCATGTCGTGCATCGCCTGACTTGCACTCGTCGCTGCCCATACCGCCACCCCTTCCGCCATCCCCGGCAAGCTGGGTTCAGTGGATCCGCATGCGTCCACCCGTGTCGCTTAAGCCCTGCACCGGTGGGCGCATCTGCGCCAATGCAGTGGCGAGCACCTCCCCGGCGAAGTGGCTTTTTAGTGCGTTGCATGCAATGACTTATTAGGATATTCTCCCTGAGTACGTACCTATAAAAGACACACCTCGACCACTAAAGACCTTCGCGCCGACGCTCCAGCTCGCGCCAGAAGGACGGTCTCAGGCGGCCCATATTGTCCGGCATCTGGTCTGGTGCATCGCGGCAGAACTCCCGTAGGGCACGGGTGATGGGCATCTCGAACCCCGCGGCGTCGGCCTGGGCCAGGAAGTAGTCCAGCTCGGGGTACTTCACCAACAGGTCGTCGGCCCGCCCCTGGGTGACGGCTTCGGCGACCCGCTGCAGCTCGGCCCGGAACCCGGATTCCCCACCCACCGCCCGAGGCAGCACCTCGGCGCTTACCCCCGATAGCACGGCGAAGGCCACCGCCTCCATAAAGGCCGCCTGGGGGAGCCCCATCGCCAACTGGTTCACGCCCTTGACCACCTGGCCCGAGCCGCTCGGGCCGCAGTGGGTGACGCGATCGGGATCGCCCAGAATGCCGAGGAGCGGCATCGCCCGGGCGACGTCGTCCTCGCGCCCGCCCACGAATATGTACAGGCTGCCCGCCTCGGAGCCGCCGGGGCCGCCGCTCACCGGCGCGTCCACCAAGCCGGCGCCCTTGGCTTCGAGCAGCCCGGCGATGCGCCGGGTCTCGGGCGGGGTGACGGTGCCGAGATCGATGAAGAGCTGGCCCGAGCGGGTGGACGGCACCAAGCTCTCCTGGGCCACCTCCACGAACACCTGTGACGAGCGTAGGCTCGTCATGACCACATCGCACGAGGCACATAGGTCTGCGGCGCTGGCGGCCGCTCGGGCGCCGTTCCGCTTGAGCGAGGCGATCCGGTCCGGGTCCAGGTCGAATACCGTGAGGTCGTGGCCCGCTCGCAGCAGGTTCCGAGCCATGGGGCCGCCCATGGCGCCGATACCGACAAAGCCCAGCCGCTGGCTCATTGCGTCGCCCCCTATTCAGCGGAGGCCCGCTTCTCCCCACGGTCGCCACGGGCCTTCCGGCGGCCGGGCTGGTAGACGCTCGCGGTGGCCGCGGCGCCAACCATGAGCACGGCCCCCAGGACTTGGACTGGGCCGAGCTCGTCCCCCGCCAGCATGCGCCCGAATACCGCGGCCCAGACGGGCTCCATGGAGAGGATCAGCGC
>WJIW01000299.1 GCA_014730065.1 Armatimonadia bacterium
GAACTGATTGGTCCCGAAGAACCTATCCTCTCGGTACCCGCGAAGCGACTCAGCGCCGCCCATGGCGAAGGTCTCGAAGATGGGGACCGAGCCGGCGATGGTGCCGTAGGAGCCCCGCAGGGCGATCCGGCCTCGGGCTCCGACCTCGAAGAAGCGGGTCGCCTCGGCCTCGAACCGGGTGAAGGTATGCTCGCCGCCCAGGAAGCCGCCGGCCTGCTCCACGCCCACATCGATGCGTCCACCGTGGGAGGGATCGTAGATGTAGTCGCGGTCGTCCCGGCTCCATCGCAGCGCCAGGCTACCGACCGTGCCCCGCCGCAGGGCGGGCGAGATGATATTGACGAGCCGCGGATCCTGATTCACGACCCGCTCGTACCGGTACCGGGCCGAGATCCGCTGGGTCTCCTCCCAGTTCAGGGGGTGGCTCACGGCGATCTGGCCACCGGTGCGGCTCTCCAAGGAGAGGAACTCGCCCGAGCCGACCACGGCCACCGACGCCGTACCTCGGCGCTGGGACTTGTCGTAGAGGGAGACCTCGAGCGACGTGTGATCGTTGTCCAGCCAAGGGTCGAAATAGGTGATGTCGTAGACGTGGATGGAGCCGATCTCGGCCCGGGCCGCGAGCTGCTTGGCCTCGCCGCCGAGGTTCCGCTCCAGATACTCCACAAAGCCCACCAGGCCGTCGCGGTTGGAGTAGCCCACGCCCAAGCTCAGGGTGCCCGTCTTCTTCTCGACGACGCGGATGACGAGGATGATCTCGCCCATCTCCACGCCCTCCTCGAACTCGGGCAGGACTACCTCGAAGATGTCGAGATTGCGCAGCCGGTCCAGGTCGCGCAGGATGGTGTCGATCTCAACCAGGTCGCCCACTTCGGTTTTCAGCTCTCGCAGGACCGTGTTCTCGTCGGTCTTATCCAGGCCCTCGACCTCGATGCCGCCCACATACATCTCCAGCACCGAGACGCTGAGCATGCCCGTATCCCAGTCGAACTGGGTGTCGTCCACCTCGGCCATGTACCCCGCATCGGTGTACACGCCGCGGACGGCCTGGCCGACCTCGCCGAGCTGAGTCATGTTGTAGATGTGCCCGATGGCGATGTACTTGCTGATCTCCTGGACGATGGTCTCCTCGGGGACGACGGTGTTCCCCGTGACCTCGATACCCATCACCTCGGGGTTTTCGGTGAAGTGGTAGACGAGGATCTTCATGTTCTCCTCGCCCGTGTCCTTGAGGCTGTAGTAGCTGAGCTCGGGCTCTGTGCGGTAGGTGCCGAAGGTGAGGAGAATCTCCTCGAGATCCTCCTGGGCCATGGCCCGGTCGAAGGGTTGCCCGACTTCATGGCGGATGAGTTGTTGCACCGCCGCTTGACTCGTCTGCTCGATCCCCTCGACCTGGACTCCAGTGACGATCGCCTCGTCATACTGGGCCAGAACCGGTGACACCAGGGCCAACACTAGAACCCCGATGCCCGCCATGGACCGCCTCGCGCACCACGCCGTCCGTCTCACCGTCGAAGCCCTCCCTCGGGCCGCACTCGATTTAGCACACGCGACCGACAATTCGCAAGTCCGTAGACTCTAACCTGCCATCGGCGCGCCGGTCAACACGATCTTTTTTCTCGCGGCCAGCGGAACGGCTCAACTGCCGGCACAAGCCACGCTCTTCTCACTAAACGGTGTCATATTCCGTCCACATAGTGCGAGACCTTCTGTTTTAGGGCCACCCTCGCCCGGAACAGCCGCGACTTCACCGTCTCCACCGTGACGCCTAAGGTGTCGGCGATCTCACGGTACGAGAGATCCTCCAGCTTGAGCAGCAGCACGGTCCGGTAGTCTTCCGGGAGGGACGCGATCCCGTCCCTCAGCACCTGCCTGAGCTCCCGTCCCCGCGCCATGCGGCTGGGGGACAGGGTATCATCGGCGATCTCGACTGTGTCGCCCGATTCTTCCTCCGCCGATCCCGGCACGGGCGCATCGAGCGAGAATGCCTCGAACCGGCGGCGCGTCTGGCGGTGCCGGATGCGATTCTTGCAGACATTGATCGCGATCCGGAATAGCCATGTGCGCACATCGGCGTCGCCTCGGAACCGGTGGGCGGCGGCGAAGGCGTTCTCGAAGGTCTGTAGAGTCAGATCCTCCGCCTCGTCGGGGTCGCCCCCCAGATACGAGTAGATCAGGTTGTAGATGGACCGGTAGTTCTCATCGGCCAGCCGGGTGAGCCGCTCCCGCACCGACTCATCGACGTGGTCAGCCGAGCTCATGGCCCACACGCCCTGTCTCGGGTTGTCGGCACTGGGAACCAATGACTCTACTCCCATCCGCCAAAGCTCTGACGGCGCGGGGTCCCCATGGGTTCCCCGCCACTGCCCTGAGGCTACCTCTGAGGTCGAGGCCCCATGATAGCACCTAGACACCCTCCTAATGGAGACGTTTCCCAGGCCCGATGTGTTACACGATTGTGCGTCGGTGAGTGGCGGCCCTCAGAAGGAGTACATCGCGCGGATCTCGTGGCGGACCGGAGGTCGGTCCGACCGGCCCGCTCCCTCGCCCTGGGCGGCCCCATCGCCGTACCGGTGGAGGAGGGGCAGGGGATATGAGACGCTGTAGGCTAGGCTCAGGCGGCCGGTCTCCAAAGCCAGCCCCAGGGCAGGCGTGAGGAGATAGGAGCCTTCACCCCTCAGGCCCAAGTCGTATACCGTCCGCCCCGGGCGTCCCAGGCTGGGGTCCTCGGCCAACGTGATGCGCCCACGGGGCCATGCGCCGTCCAATCGGACGCCGGCCATAGCCGACACCGACCCGCCGAGATCCCGGCGAGCCCCCATGCTGATGTGCAGCCAAGGCCCCGCCAGGTCGCCGGCCCCGCGGTACAGGCCGCCCGA
>WJIW01000300.1 GCA_014730065.1 Armatimonadia bacterium
AAGTTCTCCGGGAAGGCTTGCTTGAACTGCAGCGCGATGCCCTTGCCCATATGGCCGACACAGTTCACTGTGTTGACTAGGGCTTCGGCATCCGCCTCCAGGAGATTGCCAATGACCTCGCGGACCATGTTGCTCGCCACCTACCTAATAGTACCACTTCTTCAAGACCTTGACCGGGGGGTGCGGCTCCTTCGGATGGCCCGACATTATGTCCTGGACCCGGGCCTCCATTCCGCTGGAGTAGACACCTATGCCATGGATCAGGTTCCAGTCACAGAATCGATGCACCAGGAACTCGGCCTGCTTGCGGCGCTGACGATCCGGATCCTCGATGGTATCGGCCCAGTAATCGGCGTTGACTACATTCCAGTCTACCTCGTGCAGCTTGGCAAGATCATCGTACCATTGCGTGTAGACCTTGAGCCCGTGTCCATCACTGAACACCCAGGAAGCCCCGGCGTCCGCGACTAGCTGGACTGAGGACACCAGGTAGAGTATGGGCTCCTGTCCCTCCGAGTATCCGGGCACGCGTCCCGTCTTCAACTGGTACAGCATCACGGACCGGCGCCCGAAGTAGAAGGGCACGTAGTCGCTGAGCGTGCCGCCCGGCCCACATGGAACCGGTCGCTCACGGCGGCCCTCCTGAATGTCGCTGCGATGGATCGAGCGATATGCCATTCCATCCTGGGGCACGTGCCTTGGGGCGTGGAGGCCGCGCCGGCGCAGGCAGGTGTCCAGACTGTCCACGTGTATGATCCGGTAGATCCATGTTGGATGGGGGATCTCTCCGGGCATACAGCCTCTCGCCCTCCCTCGCGCCGTTGGCGGTCTAGTCAGGAGACCTTCCATCGGGTCCACTCCAATCCTGCGGAGTCTCGCGAGGGACCTCCTCGTCGCTGCTGCGCGACCCACCCGCAGGCCTAGACCCTCCCGGCACCGAACCTCCGCCCTCTCGGCTCCATATCGTGCAGCACGAGGGAGAGGCGGTGGCTCGATGCTCAAATGGCGCGTCTTGTCGGCGGTGGTCGGCATACCCCTCGCCATCGCCGTCGTGGTCGGAGGCGGAGTCTACCTGCTGGTCCCCTTGCTGGCCCTGGCCGTGCTCGCGGCCCATGAGATGATCACCAAGTGCCGCGAGAAGAGCATCTTGATCCCCGGAACCATCGTCTACCCCGTCGTCGTGCTCCTACCCTTAATGGCCTACGGGTGGACCGAGCCTCCGCTGGTCGCCGGGTGGGGTGAAGCGGCGAATCTCTCCAGCGGGGAGCTGGCCCTGTCGCTCCTGGCGGCCATGCTGTACCTGGTCGTTGGGGCCCTTCTGGTTGGGCTGATCCGGTTCCATCGCGACCAGACGGTGCCCATCGTGCGCGATGTGGGCGCCACCGTCCTCGCGGGAGTCTACATCGCCGTGCCGTGGACCTTCGTGCTGATGCTGCGAACGTATCCCTTCGCCGACGCCGTCGGACCGGGGCCACTGAGGCTGGAGGTGGGCGCTCGCCTCTTGCTCTTCGTGTTTCTGGTAACCTGGGCGACAGACATCGCGGCCTACTTCGTGGGCCGCTCGCTGGGCAAGCGGAAACTCACCCCGGCCAGCCCCAACAAGACGGTCGAGGGAGCCCTGGGCGGACTCATCGGCGCCGTGGTCGTGGGCCTCGCCGCGGGCCTGCTTCTCGGCCTGCCCCCTGGCCTCGCCGCCATCGCGTCGCCCTTGCTCGGGCTCATGGGCCAGCTCGGGGATTTGGCCAAGTCGATCATGAAGCGCGACCTGGGCACCAAGGACTTCGGCTCCCTGATCCCCGGACACGGCGGCTCGCTGGATCGGTTCGATAGCCTAATGGTCAACGCGCCCATCGCCTTCTTCTGCGCCCTGGCGTTCATGACCGGATAGGACCCACCCTTGTCTTCGCCCGATCCTCGCCAGAACCACGCGGCCGATCCGCCCCCCCTGGGCCTGGGGGCGAGACTGCTCTACGCCTCAGCCCACTTCGGCATCAGCGCCCTTGCCTTCTCGGTCATCGAGTACCTGGGCCACTTCTACAAGGGCGATCTGGAGCGGGGACTGCCGCCGCGGGTGGAGCCCGCCCTCTTCGCCGTGGCCCTACTGGCCGGGCGCCTCCTGGACGCCGTGACCGACCCGCTGGTCGGCCATTGGAGCGATACCATTCGCACCCGCTGGGGACGCCGTAAGCCCTTCATGGCCGTCGGGATCCCCCTCACGGTCTTGAGCTTCATCGCTCTGTGGTGGACGCCTGACGCGGCCTCGACGATGCTGAACTTCGCCTATGTGCTCACGGTGCTCTCAATCTTCTTTCTGGGCTTCACCCTGGTATCGTGCCCCTACCTCGCCTTGCTGCCGGAGATCGTCCGGAGCGATCGAGACCGGGTCGGCTTGGCGTCACTCCAGGCGGTGTTCAACGTCCTCGGAAACATCGCCGGCGCCGTGGTGGGCGGCGCCTTGATGGCCAAGTATGGCGCCATGGGTATGGGCATCGTGCTCGCCGGCGCCTCGGGCCTGACCTTCGTGCTCGGCCTGATGGGCCCACACGAGCTGCACCCCGAGAAGGCGGCACCCTCGCTACGCCTCTCCCAATCCCTTAGGGCGACCTTCGGCAACCGCGATTTCCTCCACTACGGTGGGGGCTTCCTGCTGTTCTGGATCGGCCTGGCCGGCCTGCTGGCCAATGTGCCGGTGATCGTGTCGACACTTCTCGGCCGAACCGAGGCCGAGGCCGGCGCCCTGACGGGGGTGGCGCTGATCTGCTCGGTCCTGTGCCTACCCCTGGTGGGGATCGCCTCGGCCCGCTGGGGTAAGCGGAAGGTCTTCCTCGCCGCGCTAGCGTGGTTCGCTCTACTGGTGCCCGCTGTGGGGACGGTGGGCACCTGGCCCGTGGGCCTGAGCGGGCTGGTCCAGGGGATCATCGTGTTCGCTCTCGCGGGCCCGCCCATCTCGGCGCTCTTCGTGATGCCCTACGCCCTGGTGGCCGAGGTGGTGGACGCCGACGAGGAGTTGACCGGAGCTCGGCGCGAGGCCATGTACTTCGGCGTGAACGGCTTCCTCCAGAAGGCCGGCCTAGGTCTCGGCGGCGCGTGGGCGGCGCTGCTGTGGTCGGTGTCAGCCCAGATAGCCACCGAAGCCGATGGGCTCCGGGTGTCGGGCCTTATCGCCGGGGCCTTCGCCCTGGGCGGCTTCTTCGCGTTCCGGGGGTACCGGCTGGGTGAGGTGGACGGGCAGTAATCCACAGCCCTTAGAGGAGTTCCAGTTAACACCCACCAATTGTAATCTCAGGAAAGGGCCACTGTGAGGTAGGACCTTCTTGGGTGGACGGGAGTCAGGCGGATGCTACCGCAGCTCGGCCAGGCTTGCCTGATAGGTCTGGGTCCCGCGCTTGAGTCGGGTGCCGTTGATCCCGAACTGCGGGACGTTCAATGTGCCCTACTTCGGCGTACCGCCGCCGAGAACGGGTACGGTCTGCGCGGCATCATATGGAGTCTGCCGGGCCCGTTGGCCATGGAGACGTGCAAAGCGCTCCTGACCTCGGGCTATGTCCAGGGGGTGGCGGCACTCACCCTCGATGATCTCGGACTGGAGCGCGAGGGTTTCTTCGAGTGGGTGGAGTGGCTCCGTCAACACAACTCGTGTCTTCTGACGACGGCCGGCGGGGTTCACATTCGCGCCGGCGTCGTTGCCGATCACACTCTCGGCTTCCTGGCACGCCTCTCCCCACTTCCTGAGCCCCTGGCGCCCCGAGCCAGCGGCGTAGGCAGAGGATGGCCCACGCTTTACCAGCGTGGCCATCCCGTTGTCATGCGTATTCTGAAGTGGCGAAGCGAGGGTATCACCTTGAGGGAGATCGCCGAGCGACTCAACGGGGAAGCGATCCTCACCAGCCGAGGCAATCAGTGGGGCATCAGCTCGGTGTCCGCGCTCATCCGGCGGGTGACCCACGACTCCGACGAGCCGAGGACCGCCTCGCACGACCTCGACGCGAACGCCCTGCTGATGCGGTTCATCGACGATGCCGTCGAGGAGGCGGCTGGCGAGACCATCTCCAGGTGCGACACTTTCCTGGCCTTCGGCATGTACTGTCACGGCCATGGCCACGCCAATCCCTTCGACAGCCGACCCAAGACCTTCACTAGGCGCTTCAGGGTCGCGGCGCGTGAGAGGGGGATCGGGTTCGAGGACGTCCCCGGGGGCCGTCCCGCCTACCGGCATCTGCGCATCCGCGGTTAGCGCGCGCTGGAGCCCAGGCGACGGGGATGGGGACCGACGAGGACAGAGAGGTTGTTAGCAGTGAAGGCGTTAAGCAGCATGACCATAAAGACCAAGCTGCTGGTACTCATCGGCTGCTTGATCATCGCCCTCGGCATCGTCGCATGGCGAGGACTGGCGGGCATGCAGGACATCAACACGGCCCTGAACGAGATCGACCACAACCAGTTCGTGCCCGCCCGCACAGTGGCCAACGCCAACTCGGCCCTCATCGCCTGGAACCGGGCGACGCTCAACCACGTGCTCGCGGAGAACGAAGCGAAGATGAGTGAGTACGAGGCCGTCATGACAGAGCAGCGGGAGGCCGTTGAGGCCAAGCTCCAGGAGCTGAGCGAGAATGAGGGCCTGTCCGAGAAGGGCAAAGGCCTGGTTACCGAGATCCAGGCTGGGATGTCCCAAGCCGAGGAGATACGGAACCGGGTTGTGCACGAGTCCCGCTCGGAGGCGGCCGACCGCATTCTAGAGGACAAAGTGGAGGCGGCGCGCGCCGATCTGGCTACGGCGAGGGATACGGGCAGCGACGCTCAGGTCGGAGCGGCCCAGGCTTCGCTCGACGCCGCTCGTCAGGAGCTGGAGGCGCATCTCCAGTCCAAGACCGAGTCGGCGGGAGACGAAGCCCGCTCTGCCAAGGCATTGCTGCGCGAGGAGCTTCGGCCCGTAGTCGATGAGCTGGATGCCGATCTGGGCGAGCTGCTGGCCCTTCAAGAGAGTCAGCTTGAGAGTGCCATGGAGGCGACCGACCAACGCGTCGCCGCGGGCCTGAGGAACATCACCCTCCTCTCCGTAGCCATGGCCGTCGCCGCCCTGGCTTTCGGGTTGCTCATCGTCACCGGCGTGACCAAGGGCATCAACCGGGTCGTGGTCGCCATCAAGGACATCGCCGAGGGCGACGGCGATCTGACTCAGCGGCTGCCCGAGGAGGGCAACGACGAGCTGACGGCGCTGGCCCAGCGCTTCAACCAGTTCGCCTCGTTGGTGCATGACATCGTGGCGAACGCCCAGGACGCGGCTTCCTCCGTCTCGGCAGCCAGCGATGAAGTGGGGTCGTCGGCCAACGAGGCGGCAAGCGGATCGCAGACCTTGGCGGAGACGGTGACCCAGATGGCCCAAGGCTCGGAGAGCCAGGCCCAGCAGATCGGCGAGGCCCGAGATCAGATCGACTCCCTGCGCGACGCCATCGATAACGTCCAGCAGGGGGCCGAGAGCCTGGCGTCCAACGCCGAGGGCACCATGCAGAACGCTCACAACATGGCCCAGGCGGCGGCCCAGGTGTCGGAGCTATCGGCCCAGGTCGCCGATGGCGCGGGGGAGTCCTCCCGGACCGCCGAGGAAGGCGCTCGCGCCGTGGGTAGCAGCGTGGAAGCCATGGAGTCGATACAGCAGTCGGCCGGCGAGTCCATGGAGCTCATCCGCGAGCTGGGACGCCAGTCCGAGGCCATCGGCGAGATCGTCGGGGTCATCGAGGACGTGGCGGATCAGACCAACCTCCTGGCGCTGAATGCCGCCATCGAGGCCGCGCGGGCGGGCGAGCACGGCAAGGGCTTCGCCGTCGTCGCCGAGGAGGTGCGCAAGCTCGCCGAGCGTACCGCCCAGTCCACGGGCGAGATCACCGGACTGATCAAGGAGATCCAGAGCGGGATCAGCCGCACGGTGGAGGCCCAGGAGCGGGCCACCGAGCAGACCAACGAGGGCGCCCAGCTCATCAAGGGTGCCGGCGAGGCACTCGATGGCATCCTCCGATCCGTCAACCAGGTGGTGGAGCTGATCACGACCGTGTCCCAGTCGTCCACACAGATGTCCGAGGGCGTGGACTCGGTGGTGAAGGCCATCGAGGAGATCTCCGCAGTCTCGGAGGAGAACTCGGCGGCCACCGAGGAGATGACGGCCGCCTCGGAGCAGGTCCGCGGTTCGATCAACACCATTGCCACCGTGGCGGAGCAGAACAGCGCAGGAGCCCAGGAGGCCAACGCGGCCACCGAGGAGCAGTCGGCAGCCGCCGAGGAGATCGCCGCCTCGGCGGAGGAGCTGGCAGCATCGGCCCAGAGCCTGGACGATCTCGTCCGGCAGTTCCGCGTGGACGCTTCGGCGCAAGCCGCTGTGGCCGCGGCATCGGCTCAGGAGGACGCCGCCTAGCGTTCACGTCCCTTGAGTCTAGCCGCAGTCTCCGCCGGCC
>WJIW01000033.1 GCA_014730065.1 Armatimonadia bacterium
CATCCAGGGCGGCGATGGCCTCGGCGATCGCCGCCAGCGCTGCGGTCCTCTCGTCGGCGTCGGCGGGCGCAAAGCCTGGGCCGACGGGGGCGCCATTGAGAGCGGTGACGATCTCGGTGGCATCCCGCAGGGCTGCGGCGGCGCCGATGCTCGCCCCGCCCAACCGCCCCTCGGCAAGGGCGAGAAGCTCGGCGGCTCGATCGCTCCGTCCGGCGAAAGCGGCCGCCACAGCCGCGCGGCACGCCGTCTCGGCCGAGCCATCCAGCTCGAAGGCCCGCAGGTAGCAGTCCAGGGCCGAGCCGAAGAGATTGCGGCTCAGATAGCCGTCGCCGAGGGCGAGCCACGTGTCGGCGTCGCCCATGAATCCCTCGCCTTGGCGGATGCGCTCAATGCGGTCCTCCTCGGCGGGGTGGGTCGAGAAGAACACCTCGATACGGTCCAGGCCATCGCCCTGCTCGGCGAGCATGCGCTGGAAGAAGTCGGGCATCCTGCGTACGTCGTAGCCGGCGGAAAGGGCGTACCTAGCGCCCAAGTGATCGGCTTCGTACTCGTCATCCCGGCTCATCTTGAGGCCGGCGATGTAGTAAGCGCCATCGACCCACTGAAGAAGCCCGTAGTCGGCACCGAGGGGCGTGCCCAGTAGCAGGGCGGTGTAGGCCAGGTCCTCCTTGAAGGCCTCCCAGCCGTGGCGCTCGCTCACGTGGCCCGTCTCGTGGCCCAGGATGCCCGCCAGCTCGTCCGGGCTCTCCACGAACCGTAGGGCTCCCTTGGTGATCCAGATGTGGCCGCCCGGCGCGGCGAGAGCGTTCACGTCCTCCACGTCCAGGATCTTGTAGCTGTGCTCGATACTCTCCCGCCCACCGGCGGCTTCGATATCGCGTCCGATAGTCTCGACCATGCCCACGAGAAGGGGATCCTCCTCCAAGGGCAGGGAAGTCTCGATGACCCAGCGGACGTACTTGCCCAGCAAGTCCTCGGCGGTCTCGGAGAGGTCCGAGGCTACGGCCGCGGGGGCCATCGCCAGCAGGGCAAGGACTAGGCAGGCCATCAGCGACCGGCGGGGTGGGCTAGGCATCGCAAGGCACGTCCTCTCCGGCTCCGTCGGGAACCAGTCAAGGGGCTAGGAAGATCATAGATACGGTTCGCGCGGCGGTCAACGAAGCCTGCCTGCCACCTGCCGAAGGGATTTGGGGGTGAGGAGGCAGATAGGAACCCAATCCCACACTAGGGGCTGGCATCCATGGCATCGGCACCGTCGCTTCGTAGTCGACTCGAGCGGGATCAGGCCTGCTTCGGACCGTTCATTAAGCTATCCGATCCCGCCGTGGTGGAGATCTTCGGCCTGGCGGGCTTCGATCATGTGATCCTCGACACCGAGCACGGCCCGCTCTCGGTGGAGTCGGTGCAGCAGTTGATCCGGGCGGCTCGCCTGAGGGGCATCGCGCCCATGGCCAGGGTCCCGCGGAACGATGCGGCGGACATCCTGCGAGTTCTGGATGTGGGAGCCGAAGGGGTCCATATCCCACAGATCGCCACCGCCGAGGACGCCCACCGCGCCGTGCGGGCCTGTTACTTCCACCCCAGGGGCGACCGCGGCGTCTGCCGGTTCGTGCGGGCGGCCGATTACTCCGCAGCGCCTTCGGCGGACTACTTCGCCTCCGCTAACGAGCGTACGCTACCCGTGCTACATATCGAGGGCACCGAAGGCATCGACAACCTGCCGAGCATCCTGGAGGTGGAGGGCATCGGCGTGCTCTTCATCGGGCCCTATGATCTCTCCCAGTCCTGCGGGGTGCCGGGCGAGGTGAGCCACCCCGATGTGGTCGGCCGCATGACCGAGGCCTGCCGCCAGGCGAGGGAGCGCGGCGTGGTGGTGGGCACCTTCATCGAGAGCGCCGAGGACGCCCGCCGCTGGTACGAGGCGGGCGTCCGGTACCTGTGCTACTCCGTGGATGTGGGGGTTCTGCTGGAGGCGGCGACGCGCGCCCTGGGCGAGCTGCGGGGGGCCGTCGCGAAGTAGGCCTTACTCCAGTACGAACTCGTAGTACGCCGCCTCGGTGTTTCCCTTGTAGTACTCCAGGTTGAACTCGGTGCATTCGATGAATCGGTACCACACCTGCTCGCCCTGCTCCACCCGGACGAGCATGACTCCATCGGCGATACCGAATGTGTGGGAGATGGGCGGGCCGCCGGTGAAGGGGTTCCGCCCGACATCGATCCAGCCATCCTCACCCGACTGAAGCTCCGCGTCGGGCTCACCATCGTAGACCTTGCCGTACCAGACCTCGTCCTTGCCCGTGGCCCGGAAGATCTGCATGGATACGTCCTCCCGCGGCTCGCCGTCGGGATCCAGGAACCGGATGTAGTTGTTCTCAGGCAGCTCGTTGAGGTACTCGCCGATATTGCCCGGTGAGTTCATGTTGCCTTGGCTGGCCCGGTCGTGGGCGATGCGCTGGAGCATGGCCGCCTCGTAGGGCCCCCAGACGAAGCCGTACGGGCCCGTCATCACGCCCCCATACTTGTTGTTGTAGACCATGTCGTTGGGGCGAACCCACTCCAGGTAGGTGCCGACGATCCACTCGCCGTCCTCGTAGACCTGGATCACCCGGTCCTCGGGGTCCTGGTCGTGGACGTTGAAGCCGTAGCTGTCGATGAGGTAGCGGGCATGACCCAGCTCGTGGATGAGGGACTTCTCCAGGTAGAAGGGGTTGTCATCGGAGACCTCATCGACCCTCGCGTAGAAGTCGCCGTCGAGCATGGACGACGCGAAGCCCCACTGGAGGTCCACGGTCTTGTCCGAGCTGTCGGGATTGTTGCTCGGCAGGCCCCCATTGAGGGGGAGCATCCCATCGGGCACCACGATCAGCCGGTCGATCCGCACCCGGGTGTCGATCCCTTCGGGCGTGATCTCAGGGTATACGGCCGTCTCGTACAGCTCGTTCTGCTTGGTCATCTGGCGCTGGATCCAGTCGGCCCAGGAGTTGGAGCCAGCCTCCGGCAGCCGCCATTGGTTCTCGTGGAAGTACCGCCACAGCGACTCCTCGATCCAGAAGCCCGCGGCGAGGGCATCGGTGTAGTCACGCACCGAGTTGTTGGCTTCCGTCCGTTCGGTGATCTCATCTCCGGGGTCGACGATCAGCTCGACGGTGTGACGGCCCTCCTGCCACGTCCAGGGCAGACTGACCACTCGTAGCCCCGTGGGAGGGCTGCCGGGATCGTACCGGGCCGGGTTCTTCGGCCAGCTCGATTCGTCGCGGATCGCCTCGGCGTCGGTCGGGTCGGGGTAGCCCCAGTAGTCGAAGGGGAAGGGAGGCAAGAGTGGCTCGAAGTCCTCCAGCGTGCCCGAGGCAACGGTCTCGCCATCGATCCGCCACTCGTACGTCACCTCGTCCAGCGCTCGCGAGCCCTCCCCTCCCCAGTACCGGATGTGGCCCCAGAAAGTGACCTCATCCCCGGGCTCGGGCATGTTCTTGGTTGCGTCGTAATCGTGCTTGGGGGTGCGCTCGATGTGGGTCACGTTCAGGTCGGCGTCCGTGTCCTGAGCGGTGGCGGGGGATGCCCACAGGCCCGCGGCGACACACGCCATAGCGATGGCACCGACCAGCAGCCGGCGCCCGTATCCTAATGTCAACTCGATCCAGTCCCTTCGAAGCTGGGGCCGGGGTTCACCAATCGGCCAGAGAGCCGTCGTCATGCCAGTCGCGAGGGGTCTCCCACGATCCATCGTAGCGGTGCGACTCGATGGCCTCCTCGTCCACCTCGATCCCCAGGCCCGGCCCGTGGGGCACTGGGATGTGCCCCGCTTCATCCACTAAGGGTACCTTCAGGTAGCCCTCTCCTAAGGATACCTGCTCTTGGCACAGGAAGTTAGGGGTCACTGCATCCACCTGAAGACAGGCGGCCAAAGCCACCGGGCCTAAGGGGCAGTGCGGCGCGAGCGCGCAGTAGTACGTCTCGGCCATGGCCGCGATCTTGCGGACCTCGGAGATGCCGCCCGCGTGGGAGAGATCCGGCTGTAGCACCGCCGCCGCGCCCTTCTCCAGCACCTCCCGGAAGCCGTACCGGGTGAAGAGCCGCTCGCCGGTGGCGATGGGTATGGTGGTGGACCGGGCTACGGTGACCATCGCGTCCACGTTCTCGGGGAGGCAGGGCTCCTCGATGAAGAGGGGATGCACCGGTTCCAGGGCCTTGGCCAGACGGATGGCGAGAGCGGGGCTGACCCGGCCGTGGAAGTCGATGCCGATGTCCACGTCCGGTCCCACGCCCTCCCTAAGGGCCTCGATGTTGCCGACGAATCCATCGACGAAAGCTGGAGTCTCCAGGAACCGGACTCGTCGCGGAGGACCCGTCTTGACCGCGGTGAAGCCGGCCTCCCGCGCGGCCCGGCCGGCCTCCCGGAAGTCCTCGGGCGACTCGCCGCCCACGCCCTTGTAGATCCGGATCTTCTCTCGAACGGCGCCTCCGAGCAGCTCATGCACGGGCACGCCCAGGGCCTTGCCCTTGATGTCCCATAGTGCTTGGTCGATGCCGCTCAGGGCGCTGCACAGGATGGGCCCACCGCGGTAGAAGCCGCTGCGATAGAGCACCTGCCAGTGATGCTCGATCCGGCGTGGATCCTGGCCGATGAGATACCGGCCCATCTCCTGAACGGCGGCGGCGGTGGCTTTGGACCAGCCCTCCACGATGGGCTCTCCCCAGCCGACGAGCCCTTCATCGGTATGCATCTTCAGCAGGACCCACCTGGGACGCAGGAAGATGGTCTCGAGCTTGGTGATACGCATTCGGTGGCTCCCCGCTATGGAGCTTGGTCGGTTCTAACCGAGTCGCTGGATGATCGCATCGGCGATGTCCATGGTGCGCGCCGTTCCGCCCATGTCCGGTGTCCGCGGCTCGCCGGCTCGCAGCATCTGGATGATCGCCCGATCCACCTTCTCGCTGGCCTCCGTCTCGCCGATGTGATCGAGCATCAGGCACGAGGAGCGGATCAGGGCGAGCGGGTTGGCCAGGCCCTTGCCGGCGATGTCCGGCGCGCTGCCATGGACCGCCTCGAAGACGGCGCAGTCATCGCCGATATTCGCTCCGGGCACCAGGCCCAGCCCGCCCACTAGGCCGGCGCAGAGGTCTGAGAGGATGTCCCCGTACAGGTTCTCCATGAGGAGCACATCGAACTGATGGGGGTCCATCACCAGCTTCATGCAGGTGGCGTCGACGATCATCTCGTCGTACTCGATCTCGGGGTAGTCCCGGGCCACCTGGCGCGAGCACTCCAGAAACAGGCCGTCGCTCATCTTCATGATGTTGGCCTTGTGGATGGCGGTGATCTTCCTCCGGCCCCGTGCCTTGGCGTACTCGAAGGCAAACCGGCTGACCCGCAGGGAGGCGTGGTCGGTGACCACCTTCAGGCTCTCCACCACGCCCGGGTGGACCAGGTGCTCGATCCCCGAGTACAAGCCCTCGGTGTTCTCCCGGATGACGACCAGGTCCACATCGGAATACCGGGACTCCACAGCGGGCAGGCTTCGCACGGGCCGGAGGCAGGCGTACAGCTCCAAGCCCTTGCGGAGGGCGACGTTGGGGCTGGTGTACCCGCCGCCTATGGGGGTCGTCATGGGGCCCTTGAGAGCCACGCCCGTGCTGCGCGCGGAGTTGAGCACATGGTCGGGCAGGGGCGTGCCGTGCTTGAGCATGAAGTCGGCGCCGGCCTCGACTTCTTGCCACTCGAACTTCGCGCCGGTAGCCTCGAGCACGGCCACGGTGGCGCGCACGACTTCGGGCCCGATGCCATCGCCCGGTACCAGGGTCACCTTATGGCTCACGTTGGCTTCCGTCCTATCGGCTCGCGGAACGCTCCCGCGGAGTTGTCGTCAGGGGAGCATTCCGCGCCGCCGCTGAGGGTCCTGCGGAACCCGCTAGGGCGAGTAGTAATTCCAGTTCTGCTTCCCCCGGCGGTAGTGCTCTAGCGTCCACGGGCTGGGCGCGCCGGGGGCGGCCGAGGGATCGGGATTGCCGAAGACGTGGACGGTGCCGTCCTCATCCACGGCTACCACTTCCTCCCGGGCGTCGCCCTCCAGATCGACCACGTACAGCCGGGTTGCCGCGGTGTCGAACACCTCAACGAACTCGCCCGTGATGGGCTCTATGATCGCCGAGCGGCCCAGGGTGTGGCGCTCGGTGCCGGCGATGAGCTGCCTTCCCGAGCCGTCCCAGTCGATGGGGAAGATCTCCTCGATGCCGTGGCCCGTCCAGCCCTCGGGGGCCTTGTCCAGCAGATGGTACTTGGAGATCAGCTCGCCCGAGGAATCCAGCACCCAGGGCGCCAGCTCGTTGCTATACGGCTCCTCATTGCCGCGCTTGGCCGTGCCGTCGCCGCCCGACGAGCGGTTGAATATCTCCAGACCGGGCCGACCGGGATCGAAGTCGCCCACGACCACCTTGTCGGGATCCTCCCAGTCCCACGGGTTGAGGGCGCTCCATACCAGCTCATCGGGACTGAGAACCACGGTATGGGAGTCGGCGCCTAGCTGCTCGGCCATGACCACCTCCAGGGGGAGGCCCGGGATCACGTCGGCAATGGCCAGGCTGTCCATGCTCCGGTACCGGTCGCCGGGGTCCCAGGGGCTCAGCACGCCACTATCGTCGTCGATGATGACCGCGCCGGCGACCTCGTCGCGGCCGTCGCCGTCCAGATCAGCGACCTTGGCGGGGCTGTGCTCGATACCCCGGTACTCCTGGGTGCCCCACACGGGCCGGCCGCTCTGGGCATCCACCACCATCAGGTGGGTCTGGTCCATCTGGAGCAGGATGTCCCGGTCGCCCTCACCTCGGGCGTTCATGAGAACCAAGGCCCGCGGCTGACCGGGCGGATCGAAGGACCAGTCCGGCTCGCCCGTGGCGCCATCGACGATCTTGACCTCGTCATCCTCATCCAGGTAGCCGACCTCCTGCTGCCCATCGCCATCCATGTCGCCGGCAATGGCGCTGGGATGATGGGTATACGGAAAGAGCACGATGGCCGCGTCCCGGTGCCACAGCCGGTTGCCGTCCTTGTCGTAGGCCGCGATGAATCCGGGCCCGGTGAAGACGAAGTCCAGCTCGCCGTCGCCGTCCAGGTCGTGGGCGAAGAGCCCGCCCCAGGTCTGGTCGAGGCTCTCCTCGATCCGGAATGACCGGGCTTCCTGGGCCGCATGGCCCGCACCCGCTGCGGTGAGCAGCACGGCCAGTCCCAGACCGAGCCTCACATGGCACCTATGCATCACACATCCACCTCGCCTCTCCGGTGGCCTTGGACACGGCGGAGTGGGGGATGTGGCGGGGAGCGACCATGGGTAGCTGCGACTCGGTCGATCGTCTCGCGCCAGCAGCGCCCTACCGCACTGGCTTGGCGAAGGGCACGAACTGCATGGAGTACAGGTCGGCATCGCGCAGAGCGAACCGGACGCGGACAGGCTGTCCCGATAGCTCGCGCAGGTCGCCCGCGTTGCCGGTCCAGCGCACGATGTGGCTTAGGTTGTCGCACACGATCTCGGGGCAATCGTCGAGGGAGTAGCCAGGTATGGGCTCTCCTCCGGCAGTCTGAAGCTCCACCTGTATGCCACCCGCCCCGGAGGTCTCGGCGTTGATCGCCAGGGCGCCGCCGTCGAATACCAGGGGCTTGGTGACGATATCGCCGCCAGCGAAGGGCGCGGCCACGGAGACGAAGCCATCGATGCGCAGCGAGTAGCGCCGGAAGGCCGTGTCTGTGCCGACCCAGTAGCCCTCGCTGGCATAGAGCGATAGCTCGTTCGGGGCATCTTCGAGGGGTGACGCGGCCTCCAGCACGCCCCAGAAGGGGTAGTTGTCGCCATAGGTCCAACTCTCGCGCTGCCTGGGCCCGGGCCGGATGAAGGCCTCGGACCAGCGGTGGAAGGTCACGCCGTCTCGGCTGCTCATGAACAGGGCGTCGGTGATGGCCGTGCCGAACCGGCCGGCCGCCTCGGACCGGGACAGGCGCTCCTCCCGGCCCGGCAGGTCATGCAGCGAGTCGAGCCAGCCGCGGTCGGTGTAGCGGGCGGGAAACCCGACGAAGATGTGTGGGGCTCGGTAGTAGGGCTGGATATGGTTGGTATAGAGGTGCTGGGCGGGGGCGCCCGGGTACGCCAGCCATCGGGGCTCGGGGAAGCTACTGATGGTCGGTGAGGTCGCCGTCATGATGTCGCGTACACCGTCGCGGAACCCCCGGTGGTACTCGCGGTACTCCTCCCGTACCGGGTCCCAGAAGGCCAGGTTCTGGGAGTCGAAGGCGCCGTCGGTCTGGATCGGCTCCGGGCTGCCGATCTGGAACCGCATCCCGTCCTCCGAGACTAGATAGTACAGGCCCGTGGGCTCCGACCCCACGATGATGATCTTGTAGCGCTCCTCCTCGGGGCAGTCCGGGTTGGCATCCCGGAACACGGCCGTGTGGGCGGGATCGCCTCCGATGCTGGCGACCATGGCCTCGTCCAGGATGATGTTGTTGGCCGACGACCCGTCGTACTCCACGATCCCCAGCTCGGGCCGCCGCCAGTGGATGCCGTCATCGCTCTCGGCATAGCACAGGACCCATGGGTGCTCCCCGAGCTCCTCGGCAGCCCCGCCGCTGTGCAGGTAGTGCCCGCCCCTGTAGTACATGCGGTACACGCCGTCATCGAAGAACACGGACTGATAGGTGGAGGCATTGCCCTCCCACGGGGCGTCGGTGCGGAAGGCGATCTCCTCGCGACGGGGGTGATGGAGCTCAAGCTCGGCGCCACCGCCCATCTCCTCGATGAGGAAATCATCGACGAAGAGCTCCAACCGGGAGCCGATGTCGATGGCCTCCTGGGCGATAGCGGCGACGGGAAGCAGCGACAGCGCGGCGAGGACCGCAACATCGAGCCGGGGCATGGCGAGCACCTCCGGGCGCGAACTGCGCCGACGTCACCGGCGAGACCTCCTAGGCCCGGGGCTCCCCCATGTTCGCGCTCCAGGTCTGCCCACCGGCCCCACCGCCCTGCATGATCACCTCGCGCACCGCCACTCCGAGCCAGCGGTTGTCGGTCGACCCGTCGATGATCTCCGAGGGCATCCAGGCCTGGGCACGGATCTCCAGCTCCAGCATGCCGGAATCCGCAGCAGGCAGATCGACGGTCAGAACGTAGCTGCCCGGCTCGTCCGGAAACTCCAGAATCCGCTCACCATCCAGGTACAAGCCGTCCTCCTCGGAGGGCGCGGCATGGCTAGGGATGTGCATATCCAGGGTCAGTTGGTAGGGCTCACCGGGCTCCACGGGTAGCAGCAGCAGCGAGCTGCCTGTGGTCCAGCGCTTGGTGCCCTCGCCTCCCCACTCCAGAGCGGGCTCTTGATGATGCCAGCCGGCGAGGAACCGGGCGTCTCCCGATGACCCCACATCGAGGACGTACGAGTGCAGGGCCTCATCGGACATCTCACGGGGATCGCGCTCGTTGGCGACCATCTGGGTGCGGTCGCCCGCCTCGTTCCGAACGGTGATGCCCCAAGGCGCTTGATTGCCCATGATGATCGCCGAGCGAACCCGCTCGCCGACGTGGATGGGCGTGCCCTCAGCCATGAAGTTGCAGCCCTGGATGATCGCCTTCCCTGCCTCGATGTCGATGGCAGGCGAGCCCGAAGCGGAGACATCCCACCGCTGGAACGTGCAGCTCGAGGCGATGACGTGGGCGTTCTCGCTCCGGGACCAGATGCACCGATCGATGGGTCCCCAGAACACGGAGTTGCTCAAGTTGAGGAGGGCTTGGGGCGAGTCCTCGACGATCTCGATGGGCACGGCGGTCTGGCTGGTCCAGCGGCCGACCAGCTCCGCGTTGACGAGCTGGAGGCCCGGCGCCGAAGTCTCCTCGATGAGCACGGCGCGCTCACACGCGTCGGCGCCGATGCCGATGAGGCTGCCGTTGGTTGTGCCGTGGCCCGCGTCGGGCAGCTCGGACTTGGCGAACTTGTAGCCCACGCCGTACCCGAAGCAGAAGGTGTTCAGGACGTAGCACCAGTCGTACCGCCGGAACTCGAAGGCGGTGCCGTTGAGGTTGATCCACTCCGATAGCGGATCCTCCACCGACCAGAAGCCGCCGAAGGGCCAGAAGTGGACGTTCTCCACCCGGCCGATGTCCAGGCACATGTCGATGTACAGGCCGCGCCAGCTCGGAAACCCGTGGACGTTGCGCACCAGAAACCGGCCCGCGCGCTCGAGCTTCACCGCCTCGTAGGAGTTGAGCAGGTTGAGATTCTCGATGAGGACGTTGGCCGTGGCGCCGGAGTAGATGGTGGGTGGATAGGGCACGGGCGGGACTTGCTCCTGGCTCCATTCGGGGTAAGTGATCATGAAGCCGGAGATCCCGGCCATGCTGCCGACGAGGGTGATGAAGGGCTCCCCCTGTGGCTCGCCGCGTCCCGCGTAGGCCAGGAGCACCGACCCGTCCAACTCGGCCCGCCCCTCCCGCTGGTCGGTGGGCGCGAAGTGGAAGGTGCCCTTGAGCGTGACGCCGCCGGGGATGGATAGCGTGCCGTCGATCCGGTAGTGGCCCGCGGGGACGTGGACGGTGCCCCCACCGGCTTCGGCAGCCCCGGTCAGGGCGGCTTGGAAGGCCTCGGTGTTGTCGGTAGCGCCGTCGCCGGTAGCGCCGTAGTCGGTCACGTCCAGTGTGACGGCCAGGCTCCGGCTTACGAGGAGGACCAGGATGGCGAGGGGCAGGGCTAGGCGTCTCATGGGCTCACTCCAGACTGATGATGCGGGTGGAGGGTGTATTCGGAGGCCCCGTCTGCTCGCCTGCCGGGCTGGGCTAGATCCCGGCGAGGTGCTGGACCCATTCCCGCGGTCTGCGTATGGCTTCGCGGGTCGGCGACGCGTTCGGTTGGCGACCGCAAGAGACCCCCGCGGACGGTATGGCGACCGGGGCGGCCCGGCCTGCCGGGCTCTCAGCGAGCCCATGCTAGGAGCAATGGTAACCCCCTGTGGTCCCCTTTCGGGAAGGGGGACGATCGGATTAGGGTCCTGTTCGCCTCGCCAGGGCTGTCGCCATCCCATCCAGCCCCGTCCACCGACGCTGCGAACTCCCTCGAAACCGCGGCAGGGTACGGGCGTCCAACAGGGAATGAAGCGCTTTATATGTAGCGCTTCATATGAAACCCGGAGGGCGCCATGGCCGTCACCCTCAAGCAGATCGCCGAGCATCTAGGCGTCTCCCAGAGCCTGGTGTCCGGTGTGCTGAACGACCGCGACGGGGTCTGGGTCTCGGAGGAGAACCGGCGGCGGATCATCCGTGCCGCCAGGGAGCTGGGCTACCGGCCCCATGCCGCGGCCCGGGCCCTGGCGAGCGGCAAGACCCATACTATCGCTTTCGTGTTCGTCGGTCGGCGGGATCTCCCATACGGACGGTACTTCTTCGAACATCCCACGGGCGTCATCGAGGTCCTGGCGGACCTGCTGGGCCGGAAGGGCTACGACCTGCTGGTCCGCACGTACTCGCCGCCCGCGGGTGGAGACATCCCGCCCGGCGCCGTAGCCCATCCGTCCACCTGCGACCTGGCCGTGGTCTGGGGCGAGGAGCGCGTCGTGGAGCAGACCGTGCATGCCCTCGAGGCCGACGGCATCCCCTTCGTAGCCAAGGGCTATCACGAAGAGAGCCACCCCCATTGGCCTCAGGTCGAGTTTGACCACGAAGCCATGATGCGGGCGAGCGTGGAGACCGTGATCGCCCACGGCCGCACCCGCCTGGCCTACCTGGGGTTCGACCGCGACGAAGCCTTCGCCCACCGGCTCATCCAGGGGTTCTCGGCCGCCACCGAGCAACTGCTGGGCACCCCTCCGCGACCGGACTTCATCAGCAGCGCAGGCAGCACCCACGACTCGACCCGGGAGCAGGTGCGCCGTTGGCTGGGGCTCCCCGAGGACCAGCGGCCTGATGGATACATCATCGGCGGCGGGGCGGCCGCGTGGGAGGGGCTCGAGCTGACCCTGGCCGAGGACGACGTGCGACTGGGACCCGGCCGGGACCAGGTCTCGGTGGCCGGGCAGGGGAACGCGTCGGACCCCATGCTCTTCGGCGAAGGGCACGCTTTCCATTCGGTATCCCTCGCCGAGCTGGCCCGGGAGATGGGCGAGCGCCTGCTCCTGCCACTGCTGCATGCCGACGATCCCGATACGCCTGTACTGAGGTTCCTTCCGCGCCTAACGCCCAAGCGATCATGGCGGCTGGACCCGGCGCCGCCCAGGAAGACCGACTGAGGAGGTCCACCGATGGAACGCGCCCTTCCCGCATCCGCTCTCATGGCACTTCTACTGACGGCTGCCGCATCTCTCGCTCAGCCGCCCGTTCTCGAGACGAGCCCCCTTCGGGGCGAGATCTGCCTCAACGACCAATGGCGCTTCATGCCGGCCGCGGGGGCAGCGGCCGAGGAGCCGACGGGTGCCTGGGGGCTGCTGCGCGTGCCCGGTAGCTGGAGTCGGTGCGGGTCGCTTCCGGGGGTCGAGGAGCGTCCCGAGGGCGCGCCCTGGGCCGATGTGGACCTGGAGCAGCTCGGCCGCGGGTGGTACGAGTACGATGTCGCCATCCCCGCCGAGTGGGGCGGCCGTGCCATCCTCCTCGAACTGACCCGGGTCAGCACCGATGCGGTGGTGCTCGCCAACGGCATCGAGTGTGGCGAGATCCACTGGCCCCGGGGCGAGGTGGACATCACCGATGCCGTCACCCCGGGCGAGACGGCTACCTTGCGAGTACTGGTCCTCGCGGTCCACGATCAGGAGGAGGTCGTGGTCTACATGGGCGTGGGTGAGGGGATGCAGTGGACCGAGCCCGCCTCCCTCGCCTCCCGGGGCATCATCGGCGAGGCTTTTTTGAGGAGCCGGCCCGCGGGGGCGCACGTCGGAGGCGTGTTCGTCCAGCCATCGGTGCGCGAGGAGAGCATCACCCTCGATGTGGACCTGGCTGATGTGACGCAGGCCGGGGACGTGGCGTTCACGGCGCGCATGCTGGGCGAGTCGGGTGCCGAGGAGCGGGTGTTCGAGGCGACGCGCGCCGTGGAAACCGCCGACAGCCAGACTGTGAGCCTCACATGGGACTGGCCCGACCCCAGGTTGTGGGACCTGTGGCAGCCGGAGCTGTATACCCTCATCCTGGAGGCCGAGGGCGCTGGCATCGAGGACGCCTATCCCCAGCAGTTCGGTTTCCGGGAGTTCTGGATCGATGGCCTTAGCTTCTACCTCAACGGCACCGAGATCCGCCTGCGGCCCATCAACGTCAGCGACAACTACAACGGCGCGGCCTGGGTCGTCGAGGCCATCGAGCACACTCTCGGCCAATACCGGCAGATGGGCTTCAATATCGGCGAGCACTGGCC
>WJIW01000301.1 GCA_014730065.1 Armatimonadia bacterium
ACCAGCGGATGGTCCGTCAGGCCAAGGTCCAGGGAGCGGATGTCACTCACCGTGACCACGGGCTCCGGACCCGCGGTCGGGTCGTAGATCGACACGCGGCCAAACGCCTCGCCCAGGTCGACGGTGATGCTGTCGGTGCCGCCGAGGAACCGCTCCCCCCATACCACCAGCATCAGGGTGCCGTCGGCCTTCTGGAGCAGCAGATCGTGGACCGTCTCGGGCTGGTCGCCGATGGTGTAGTCCAAGGTGCCCAGGCCGTCGGCCCGGCCGTCGCCGTCGAGAATGGTCGTCAGGTTGTGCACGTAGACCGCCGAGAGCCGGGGGGTGTAGTCGGGCCGGTAGAAGCCAAAGGTCTGGTTGCCCGCCTCGTCGACCCGGTCTCGCAGCAGGTAGACCGCGGTGTGGCTCCAGCCCCTGGTGAACTGGTCGAGGTAGCAGCTCAGAATGAGGACCGCTTGGGTCCGCTCCGTGATCTCGCCTCCGATCGTCACGCCAGTCTCGGTGGTCACGCGAGGGAGATCCTGTAGCTCCTCCACGGAGTAGCCCCGGAAGTGGTTCCGCCACGTGACTCCGTAGTTGCCGTAGAGCCCGTCCACCTTGCACTCGGGTCCGGGATCCGCGGCGATCCAGGTCTGGTTCTCGTGCAGGCCGGGCCAGCTCGGATGGGTGAGGTAGTTGTGGCAGTTGGCGTAGTCGGCGTAGGTGGTGCCAGGCGGCATGAGCGTGTCCGCGCCTTCGGGGATGGTCAGGTACTGGAGGCCCACGTTGTCGGTCTGGGCTCCGGGCTCGGTGGGCGCCCACACGGGGGCGTCGGCCAGCAGAGGGTCCGACTTCACCGCCTCGTAGAGGTCGCGCTGCAGCTTGGCGACGGGCAGCCAGGAGAGATCCCCTCCACCCTCCTCGCCCTGGTATGTGACCGTCCAGTTGTTGGGCTCGTTGTTGCCTTCGATGGCGACCAGCGCCCCCGCCTGCGCGAGCCGCCGGGCTCCCTCCAGGAGCCGCGGGATGTCGCTCCCGCCGCTCTGCAGTCCGTAGCTGAAGCGGGCGCCGGTGGCCTCGTGCAGGGCGAGCAGGTCCTCCGTGGGGAGATCGCTCTCGTAGCCTAGCCGCAGCCATCGCAGGCCCGTGTACTCGATGGCTCGGATGGTGTCCTCCAGGGTCTCGCCGCGCACCGAAACGGCGGAGCAGACTCCGAGGCTGTCCAGGAACTCGGACGCGGGCACCGCCTGCACGGGCGCGCCCACCGTCTGGGAAGGGCCGAGAAGCAAGCTGAGCAGCATCAGTGACATCGGAAGCTCCAATCATCGGTTGTGGGGCTGGCTCGGCCCGCCGCAGTAGCGGAGGGGGGCACCGGCGCGGCCAGGCCGCAGTGTCACGGCAGCGCAACGGGCTCCAGCTCGCCCGACTGGCCTATCCAGTGGAAGGTCTCAGCTCCGCCGGGAAGGGGCACCCCGAGCCGCTCGGAGAGCTGCTCCGCCAGAGCCTGGACGCTAGCGTCGGGCCCGAGGAACTTGAACATGGGGGGTGTGTTGCCCTTCTCCGTCGAGCGCAGAAGATCGATCGGCAGGTCTCCGGGCACGTCGTCCACCGTCAGCAGCGGCATCCCCGCAGGCGCGTCCCTCGGGTCGGTGATGATCCGCGCGCCCAGGCCGAGCCGGCGGACCGCCTTGTACAGGAGCATGAAGCGGCCGGGGTCGGGCTCGCCCGCCCCCGCGTACGGCGGGGTCATCGGGTGCAGCAGGGCCACGTCCACCTGGGCGCGGCCACCATCGAGCCGATCCAGCAGGGCCTTGCCCTCGGCGATCATGCCCTCCAGCTCGCCTTCGGGCCAAGCCTGGTAGAAGTCGTAGTCGGGCGTGCCCCACCAGCAGTAGTAGACGACGCCCCGCGCCCCGGCGGCGATGCCGGCCAGGGTCGTCCGGGTCATGGCCTCACTGCCGATGTAGACCCCCGCCGTGAAGTCCTGGAGATCGATGAGCCATGGGTCGCCCAGGTGGCGGACCATGTCGATCCCCGCAGTGACGTGATGGTAGTCCCCATCGGCGGCCGCGAGCTGCATCCCCAGGCCGTCGTACTCGCGAGCAGCGAAGACCTTCTGGGGATGGATGTTGTACTCGTAGGCGTAGTCCCAGTTGAAGGGGGAGGCGAAGGCGAAGGTGAGATACGTCACGATGCGGCAGGTCGGATCGGCGACCCGGATCTCATCGGCCACGTGGCCGATGAACTCGGCGACGGCATCGCCCATGAAGTCGAACCAGTCCCGCACCCACAGGGGCGGCACCGGGTCTGTAGGGGGCGGGTCGTACGTCGTGCGCAACACGCCGTCTCCGTGGTGCTCGGTCAGGCCCGCCTCATCCCCCGCGGTCCACGCTATGAAGGTCCATGGCCCGGGGCCTGCGGCGCCGGGGATCGGCTCGGCCAGGTTGGTCTCGGAGCCCGCGGCATGGAAGGTGACGTTCCGGAACTCGGCGGTGCCGCGCACCTGGGACTTGAGGTGCAGCCACGCCCGGTCGGCGCCCCCCGGCAGCGACGCCGTCACCGACACCCGCTGCCACTCACCATCGGTCAGAACTCGCGGCGAGTTGGATACCGTCACCGGTGGCCCAGCAGCCGCCGGGATCCAGGCGATCTGCAGGAGCGCCCCGCCCGAGGTGGCATCCGTGGTCCGTACATCGGCCTCGAACACGTACTCCCGTCCCGCTTCCACTTCAATGGCATCCTCCTGGGGTGGGCACCACGACGCATCGACCCGCTCCCGCAGCTCGATGAGGGTGGCAAGCCGCGTTGGATCCGCGGTGCCGTCGAAGAACACGGGCGGCCGCTCGACCCGGCCATCGGGCGCCAGCCCCCACGCCTCGCGAGCGGACCGGGCCGAGCCGTACCGATGAGCCATGGCCCTCTCGAAGGCGGCCCGCTCCAGCTCACCGAAAGTCACGTTGCTGGGGTACCACCACTCACAGCCATTGCTGTAGCCCATGACCTGGCCCTCGGTGTCCCTGTCCCGGATCTCGGCCACGACGCGCCTGATGTAGGCATCCAGATGCTCGACGTATACGGAGGAGAAGATGGACGGGTCGGGATGGGGCGCGCCGTCCACTCCCCGCAGAGTCTCGCCGGCTTCGGCGACCAGCTCCCGGACCCAGCTCGCGCAGTGGGCGGGACCTGCTTCGATGACGTAGATCAGCCGGATGTCCTCCTCCTGGGCCCAGAGAAGCTGCTCGTCGATGATGTCGGGGCTCCACTCCGTCGCCGAGGGCTGGATCAGCTCCCATGGGGCGCGGATGAGGGCCACGGTGGCGCCGGAATCGCCATACACCTCCGCGCCATCGGCGACCATCGGGTAGTGGCTCACGAACCCGACGGGCGGCTGAAGCGTCAGGACGGCGAGTGCCAGGGCGATGGGCATGACGGCATTCCTCTCTCACTGCTGGGGGGCGTAGCGGTCGATCTCCCGGGCGGTGGCGAGCGACAGCCCATCGCCGCGCTGGCGCAGGGCTTCCACGAGCCGGGCTCGGCGAGCGGGGGTCAGCTCCTGGCCCATGTATGCCTTCACGTCGATGACATGGGGCCGCACGGTGAGCACGGCCGTTCGCGAGAGCATCTGGCCGTACTCGTCGTCGTCGGCGGACAGCTCCCGGTAGCCGCCCTCGGGCTGGTACTTCCCCATGAGCCGGTCGAGGGCCTCGACCTTCTCCTCGGGGGCCGAGAGAACGGCTCCCGTCCCGCGCACCAGAACCGACTTGTACAGATGCGTGGCCTCACAGGCCGACTCGCCGCCGAGTAGGTCCGAGGGAATGGCCGCGTAAGCCAAGTGAGCGCTGAAGGCCACCCGGCCCTCGGCGGCCATCACGTCGAACTTCTCACCCGCCAGGGCGCCATGCAGCACCACCCGCTCGCCATCCCACGCGAAGCTCACGGGCACGGGACGCGGGTACCCGTCGGGCGTGAGCATGCCCAAGTGGCCGACCTGGCACTCGTCCATGACCTGGGCGAGGTCGGCGGGGTGGGTGGACCGGAAGGCATCTCTGCGCATCACGGTGCCGCTGTGTCGGTGGCCGGTTCGGTGCCGGGCCATACGAAGCCGTCGGTGAGGGTGGCATCGAGCCCCGTCGTCCACCACTCGTCTGCGATGGTGTCGATGTCGACCAGATCCGCATGGCCGTCGATGTACCCAATCGTCAGCTCACCGTCGTGCCGGGCGACGAGGGTCGACCCGTCATCGGTCTCGAACAGTGCGATGGCCTCGGCGGGGGCCTGGACGTGGCCGAGCTTGGCTCCTCGGACGGCGTGGTTCATGTCGTAGCTCGGCACAACACCCGCCGAGGGACATGAGAAGATGCTCCTGTTCCGGCAGTAGGGGTAGATCTGGTCCGGCCAAGGGGCCACATCGGGCGGGTACTGCTCGTCGTAGTCCTGGCAGTAGCTCAGTAGCGCCGTATTGAGCTGCCGGACGTTGCTGAGGCAGGTAGTGGCCTTCTCCTGGGGATTCCCACCAGGCGAGGGCACCGTCGAGTGGCGCTCGAGCGACGCCGCTGAGCCAAGGCTCGGAGGGGCATCGGAATCCATAGGCTCCACGCCAGCCTCGCCCATGGGTTGCTCTTCGGGCACCGGTACATTCGGCATCGCCGGTTGGGCGTTCGGCGTGCCGGGGCCTTGTTCGGCACTCCTGGGACAGCCGGTGGCGAGGAGCAGCGCGACCAGCCCGGTCAGCGCTAGTAATGCAGGCCCGTTCCAACGGATCCTATGGATCATCACCAGAACCTCCGTGCCCCCGCGAAGCTCCGAGCCCGGCTGGCCAGAGACTGAACCCGAACCACCTCGCCGGACTGGGGGGCATGGACGAAGTTCCCGTTCCCCACGTAAAGACCTACATGGGAGATGCCGGGGCCAGAGGTGTTGGCGAAGCAGACCACGTCGCCGGGGAGGAGACTCTCACGGTCCACGGCTCGGCCCGCGTCCCACATGGAGTAGCTCGAGCGGGGCACGGTGATGCCGAGCTGCTTATGGGCATAGTAGACCAGGCCGCTGCAGTCGAAGCCCGTCTCGGGGCTGCTGCCCGCCGAACGGTAGGGCACTCCCTGCATGGCCAGCGCCGATTGGGCGATCTGACTGCCGACGTTGGAGCCGGATACCGAGTAGGGGACGGGTGTGCTGGGGGCCGAGGGGATTTGGTCGCCGGCCAATGCCGTGGGCGTGGTGGCGGTCACGCAGAGCCACCCCGCCAGCCAGCCCGTGTTGCCGCCCGGGAAGGTACCCTTGACCCATCCGTCGTGGCTGCCCACAACGGCGAACGTCGCTCCCTCGCTGACGGTGGAGAGTACGCCGTAGGCCGTGCCCGGTCCGGCGCGTACCCGGCAGTTGCTGCCGAGGACATAACCCTGG
>WJIW01000302.1 GCA_014730065.1 Armatimonadia bacterium
GCGCGGGAGCTCCCGCGCAAGGCCCCAACCTCCCCGGACTGCGCGACACACCTACGATGCCATTGATGTGAAGCGCGACGTGGCGCGGCGCTGGTCCTTCTCGATGAGACCCCTGAACACGCCCAGGTGGGCGAGCTGCTCCTTGCGCTCATCGGAGAAGGGCACATAGCGCCAGAACAGGGCGCGGCTCTCGGGCTCGAGCTTGGGACGGCCCTGCGCCTCCTCGGTGACCCACAGCACGTACTCCTTGATGAACTCCTGCTCGTGGCGGAAGTTGCGGTCCTTGATGTGGGCCTGGTAGTAAGTCCCCGTCAGGCCCTCTTCCATCCAGTAGTGCATGGCCTGCTCCTTGGCCACCTGCCACCGGTAGGCCCCCAAGGCGCTGGCCACGATGCGGTTAGGGGTCTTGTCGGAGATCATTGGGATGACAAGCCGACCCGGCAGGCCCTTGTTCTCCCGCGGCCAAGGCTCCCAGCAGATGCCGCGGTTGCCGTAGACGGGCAGGATCACGATGTGGGGCACGATGCGGCGGTCGGCGCCCTTGAACCGCCGGATGAAGATGCCGGGGTCGATGGCCTCGACCTCCTTCAACTCTTCCTCCACCCGCTCGCGAGTGTTGATGACCTCGGCAGGCATGCCCCGCAGCATCTCCTGCATGAGCAGCGGGAAGCTATTTCCGCGGGGACCGACGCACATCTTCATCATCTGCCGCATGACATCGATCTCCGAGGAGAGCACGCGCCCATCGACGGAGGCCGAGTCGTCCTCGCCGGCTTCGTCTCCGAGCTGGGCCACCTTGGATCGGCAGGCGATGAGGTTCCGGTACTCCTGCACGAAGCTTCGATCGGCGGTGGACACCTTGCCCGCCTGACTCAGCAGCTTGGACACGGCCGCCGACCGGATCTTCCGAACATCGGCGTACTTGGCATCGAACTCGTCGGGTTTGATCTCACCCTTGCCCAGCTTGTCCTTGAGGTCGTCCATGGCGAGCCGCATGCCCCGAAGGGCGTTCTCGATCTCCTGGTGGATCTCGTCGATGCGCTGGACCGAGACCACGTACGAGTCCTTCGCGGCCTCCAGGTCCTCCTTGGCCTCGCGGAGCAGCGCGGAAGCGGGCCGGTTCCGGGAGTTCCCGCCGGCCTTGGCCTCGTCAACGGTGCTCGCTGTCATCTCGCCGCTGGCAACCGCCCTAAGCCACTCGTCGGCATAGCGGATGCTCTCCTCCGAGGGCTTGCTCTCGGCGACCTCGCGGATCATCTTCGTCAGGTCTTCGTTCATCAGCTCTTCGCTGAGGGCTCCGGCCCGGAGGAACATGCGCTCCTCCACGCTCAGCTTCCGGCCAGCTAGGGCCTTGGCTAAGGCGGCGAAGACGGCGCCATGCCTGCTGCCCACACGGGCGGCGTACTGACCCTTCTCCTTGGTATCGGGGTCTCGGAAGAGGGTGAGGGCCTCGACCAGCTCCCCGAACTCCTCCTGGGCGTCGTCGGGAAGCTGATCGGGATCCAGTAGCGTGGTGATAGTCTCAGGCATTGGGCACCACTCTCTCGTCAAGTACCAGCGTCCCCGGGCGGCAATGGCCGCCGTCACCGAGTGTGATATACCACCCATGCCCCGGCGAATCCCCGCGGTATTGGGATTAGCGTCGAATCGACCGTATAGCGTAGCTGGAGTCTAGTCTTAGTGGTACAAAGCTGGGCCGCGCCACCTTGCGGCGGCGCGGCCCCGGTCATCATGGCGTCCCGTTACAGGCCCCGGGCATGCGCCCTGTCCGGCGTGCCTCGGGCGGTGAGCTGCTCCCACTCAAGGGTCGCTTTGAAGTTCTTCTCGGTGAAGGTCCGCTTGTCGGCCTTAATGTTCCAGTTGCTGTCGAACTTGAAGTGAACCGCGCCGATGGCGCCCAGGATGGTCTCATCGGCGAATCCGTAGGCTTGCATGAACAGCAGCATGGGGATCTTGGTCTCGACCTCAAGCGAGCCGTTCTCATACCCCTTCTGGGTGTGCTCGGCGGTTGCGGTCATGCCCAGGGCCAACAGCGCCGAGCCTGGGTCCGCGTATCCCTCGCCGTCGGCCTTGGGCCGGACCTCACCGATGACGGTCTGCTGGGGCGCAGTGCTACTCGGCTCCCAGGGGATGTTCTGGGTACCACTCCACTCCGTGGTGATCACGTTCCCGTCGGCGTCCGTTTCGCTATGGCTGCCCGATGCGGTGAGCTTCGCCTTCGAATCGCGCGACATGTACAGATCCTGGGTCATGACGGTGGGATCGCCCCCGGGCTCGTTGCGGTAGGTATGCACATCGCCTCGGAGGTGCAGGTCCCACTCCATCTCGCGCTTCAGGGTGCCCAGGGCCTGCTCGGTGTAGGTGAGCTTCCCTCTCCACTCGGTCAAAGGCACGATGTTGCTCTTCCGATCCTCGACCTCGACGACAACGTCGCCATAGGAGCCAGCCCCGCTCCGGGGCAGCGAGACGCTGATCATCTTCTCGCTCCAGTTGTCGATGCTCACGCTGCTGCCGTTGATGGTCACCTTGCCCTGCCGACTGCCGAAGCCGCCATGGATGAACAGCTTCTCCTGCTCCTCATTGACCTGGAGCCGTTGGATCGTGGGCAACAGGTAGCCGTGCTTGCCCGAGGGCGCTTCCCGGAACACCAGCGTCGCCTGGCCGCCGTTGACCCAGTCGTTGCGCACATTCCCCCACGGGAACTTGATGGGCTGCAGGACCTGGTGATACCCCTTCTCCGAGAGGTCGGTATAGATGAGCTGCCAGTCGAAGGCCCGCTGGGGCGGCGTCTCCTTCTCGATGTTGTTGCCCGACTCGGATCCCGACAGGGCCCGGTCGAAGTAGTACTTGTAGGAGATGGTGCCTGTCGTCAGGGCGCCCCAGCCGGCGTAGACGCCCGCGCCCGCGGCGAAGGCGGCGTTGGCCAGGTCGGTGCGGTCGCTGAAGCACGCCTGCACGAACACGAGACTGTCAGTATCGAAGCTCATGTACTTCTGGATGAACTTGGGCGTGATCCCGAAGTAGTACGGCGTCGTGCAGCTTCCATCGGCGGCCGTGTTGTGCTCCGCCGAGAGGACGACCAGCTCCTCATCCAGCAGCATCTGCTTGTAGGCTGTCAGGTTGGCGCGGTTCACCGGGGTGGCGGTCCAGAGCGATCCGATGCGGCGGTCCGAGTCCTGCACGGGGGTGAGGCTGCCGCTGTCGTTCCGCTTGACCTCGGTCACGGGGACGGCCGGAGTGCCGTGGGTGTTGATGAAGAAGACCGCGGCATCGCTCACGCTCATCAGGTTCGGGATGGTAGGCGCCGACGAGTTCACGTCATAGCCAGCCGCCGAGAACCAGCTTCTAACCTGGGCGATGGCCGCGCCGTTGTTGAAGCATGTGCCCATGCCGTTCATCACGTACGCCTTCTTGCCATCGGGCAGCTCCGTGGTGTCGCGGGCGGTGACGCCATGGAAGCTCGGCGCCACATCGGCCAAGGCGCTCTGGACCACATTGCCCTGGTCCTCCTGCTCGATGACGTAGTTGTCCCATGCGGCGAAACGGTTCCGGACGAAGTTGATGGGCAGGCCGGTGTCGGTTACCGCCCAAACGGTGTCCGTTCCCGTATCCTCGCCGGCATCGATGATGTCGTCCCGTGCCTCCAGGGCTGCGACGAGGGCCTGGCTCTCGCTCTGAAGGTCTCGGCCGCGAACGTCCTCGGCTTCCTGGACCTCGGTGGCGGCCGCCAGGGCGGTCTCGGTATCGTCCGAAGCCAGGTCACCGTCAGCATCACTCCCGGGGCCGGGCGTATCCCCAAGGTCAGGGACATCGGGCACCGGGACGCCTCCGACGCATCCCATAACCCCTGCGACCAACAGAGCGAGAGAGCCTACCAAGAGGAACAGACCACGAACTGACACACGAGCACCCCCATGGGGCCAAGGCGACCGACGCTTATGCTGGCACTGGGCACCAACAGCCCCGAGTTAGTCTCATCTAACTTCCTGTACCCTACGACGGGATGCCGATGGGGTCAAGGCGCGGGGGCCACAGCAGAGCGACCCGCGCCGATGTCCTCGGGCGGGCCGCATGAGTGCGAGTCATGATCGCGACGCTACTTCTTCTTGCTGGTCTTCTTCTTGGTCGTCTTCTTCTTTGCCGCGGCTTTCTTCTCGGACTTCTTCGCGGTCTTCTTAGGTGCGGCGGCCTTCTTGCCGCTCTTGTCGCTCTTCTTCTCGTCCTTGGCGGCTGCGGTCTTCGCGGGCTCGGGCTCCTTCTTCTCGGGGGCCGCCTTCTTCTTGGGTTTCGCCTTCTTCGTGGTGGTCTTCTGGTCTCCGCCCGCGGCCTTCCACTTCTCGTACACCGGCTCCAGGTTCTCCATGGCGAGCTGCGCGGCATCCCTGACCCGCATGTCCTCATCGCTCTTCACGCTGGCGATGGCGAGGTAGGCGGGCCCGGTTCCGATCTCCTCCAGTGCGCTGATGATCATCCGGCGCACCGAGGGGCGGGGGATGGTCAGCAGTCTCTTCAGGCCATCCACGGCCTCATCGGCTTTGAGCGCACCCAGGGCGACGCCGGCGTGGAGCTGTACGGCCCACTCCTCGTCATTCAGCACCTCGAGCAGGGGTTTGACGGCGGCGGGGTTGCCCAGCTCTCCGAGGGCCTGGGAGGCCTTCATGCGGACGGCCCAGTCGGGATCCTTGAGGCACTTGGTGAGAGGCTTCAGGGCGTCCTCGGAGCCGATGGACTTGATGGCTTCCACGGCGGCGGCGCGCAGGTCCTTGTTATCTTCCTTGAGCAGCTCCACGAGGGCGTCCACGGCGCGCTTGGATCCGATCCGCCCGAGGGCGATGGCCGCGTACCGCCGGACCCGATCGTTCTCGTCGGACAGGGACTCGAGCAGCCCATCGGTGGCATCGTCGTCGCCCAGCAGGCCGAGGGACTCGGCGGCCCACCTGCGGACGATGTAGTCCTCGTGGTCGAGGGCGCCGATGAGAGGCTCGACGGCGGGCTTCCCGATCTTCACCAGGGCTTCGGAGGCCGCCCCGCGGACGTCGGTGCTGGGCGAGCTGAGGGCGGTGAGGAGGGGCCCGACCGCCTTGCCCGATCCGATCTCGCCCAGGGAGAAGGCGGCGCAGCGAGCCAGGTCTACGTTTTCGTCGTCCAGGAGCTGGATGAGGGGCTTGATGGCCTTCTTGACCTTCAGCTCACCCAGAGCGACCACGATGGACTTCTGAACCTCGGGGTTCCGCTCGGCCAGGCGCTCGATAAGGGAGTCTACGACCGAGCCGTCGCCGATCTTGCCCAGGGCCTCGGCCGCCCACTTTCGGGCCAGGGAGTCGGTGGAGTCGAGGCACTCCATGAGCGACTGGGTGGCGGGATCGCCGATATTGGCCAGACCCTCCGACGCCGACCGCTGCACGTTGACCGATGTATCGCTGAGGGCCATGACCAAGGGCTCGACGGCTCGGGGATCGCCGATCTTGCCCAGGGCCTCGGCGGCGCATTTGCGCACATGGAAGGCCCTGGCCTCCATGGCGTCCAGCAGCGGCTCCACGGCTGGCTTGCCGATCTCGACCAGCTCCGCGATGGCCTCCTCCTGCACGGCTTCGTTCTTGCTTTTTAGGCGCTCGATTAGCTCCTCGACCCGTTCTGACTGCTTCGGCAAGTCGGTCTCACCCCGTCCGGGATTTCACGGCTGCCTGGGGATCTCGCCCCGGCGGCCGGATGGTAGGCAGATGCAAAAGAAAAGGGCGCCGGCCCGCGTCGGGCCCGCCCCTAGAGGTGCATTGGGGTGCTCGCATACCGCCGGAAACCGCTCGGCTTGGCATCATCACCGCGCCTACGGAAGCACACACAATTCACCGCCGGTAGGATAGCAAGCCGGCCTTCGAGTGTCAAGACTGACCATCGCAGGTTGTAGTGCTTCAGCGATTATGTCCGCCCTAACGCGTCAGCGAGTATGTCCGGATGAACAAGCCGCCCCATCTCACCGGTGGGGGGCTGGGCGCCAGGGCACCTGGCCGCGGTCGGGCCGCGTAGCACGACCCACCCGCGACGGAGGCCGGACCCACCGCAGGCGACGCTGCTCAGAAGGCTCCGCTACCGTCGAGCTGGAGGTTGACCACGGTCAGCTCGCCATCGGTGATCTTCACCTGCTGGACCAGGTCATCGAAGCCCGCGGCGGTCACGGTGATGGCCTGCACACCCGCGGGCACGCCGAATAGGTCGAAGCGGCCTAAGGCATCGGTCGTCGCCGTGGACTCGCCGATGGACACGGTGGCGCCGGCGATGGGGGTGCCCTGGGCGTTGCGAACGGTGCCCTGCACGTCGCCCGACCCCACGTAGGAGAGTCCGATTCGGAGGGAGGTGGGCACCGACGCGACGGATACCGTGCGGGTAGCATAGCCCGCGGCGGTCACCCGCACTTGGGTCGTGCCATCGGCCCCGCCGATGGAGAAGCTCCCCGACGAGCTGGTCACACTGGAGGCTCCCGAGGGAAGGGCGGTTACGGTGGCACCCACCACGGGTGTGGCAGTGCCGGCCCGGTAGACCTCGCCCGTGATGGCCGCTCCGCCGGGGCCGGAGGCGCATCCGGTGAGGGCGGCGAGAGTCAGGACGGCGACGGTGAATGTGATGGCGGCTCTCATTGGACCCGCTCCAAGACGATGTCCGGTGACTGGACGATCTGCCCCGGACGAACAGTGACCTGCACGCTCGCCAGGCGGTGGGTGGCATCCCACGCGAAGACCGTGTAGGTGGTGCCCGCGGGATCGGCGGGCAAGCTGTGGGCTGCGAAGTGGCCGTCACCCGCGGTAGTCAGCTCATTGCCCTCATTGCCCACCCGCACCGAGGCGCCCGAGAGGGGCGAGCCCTTCAGGCCCGTCGCCGGGTCCTCCTCGAAGACCCAACCGACTACGCCACCCACGGCGGGGTCCATCTCCACATCGGTGACCGTGGTGGCTCCGGCGTCCACGGCGACTCCAGAGACCGTCAGGGGCTCGTAGTCGGGGTGGGTGAAATGGAGCTGGTACGTGCCCGATGGGATGCCCGGCATCTGGTAGAGACCCAGCTCCGTGCCTTCGCCTTCGGTGTCCACCCCCGAGCCCGTCTCACCGCTACGGCCCAGCTCGACCACAGTCACGTTGACCCCGGCCACGAGGGCGCCACTGGAGCGGCTACGCACCCGGCCCTCGACCACTCCTTGGGAGGGCGACATAAGGGCCACATCCTCCACCGTGGTCGAGCCCGCCTCGATGCCCACAGTACGGTCCACGGTGCGGTAGCCCGTCCGGGCGAAGCGGGCGTCCCATGTGCCGGCGGGGACGTCCTGGAGCTGGTAGGCGCCGGAGGCGTCGGTGGTGGCCGTGCCCACGCCTTCGATGGAGACCGTGGCACCCTCGATGGCTTGGCCGGTGGCGGCATCGGTGATGGTGCCGGTGAGTGCGCCGGCGTTCATGGGCATGAGGCTGGTGTTGAGCGTGACGGGCGCATCCTCGACCACCGTTACCGTCTCGGTGGTCGTCTTGTACCCCGTGAGGGTGAAGGTCAGTGTGGCTTCGCCGGCGGCGAGGCCCGAGAGGGAGTACGCGCCCTCGCTGTTGGTGGTGGTGTCGGCGGTCTGTGCGGCCACAGTCACCCCGGCCAGGCCGTCGCCGGTCTCCGTGGAGGTCACGACGCCGGTGACCCTTCCGCCAGCCACCGAGGTGGGCAGCAGGGGTACGTTGAGCTGGGTGGTGCGGTTCCTCGGGATCTCGATGGGCATGGCCAGGACCGACTGGTAGCCGTCTGCGGTCACGGAGTAGGTCTTGGACCCGGCGGGGGCGTTGATGACCGCGAAGCCTCCTGTGTCGTCGGTGGTGGTGGTCACGCTGGCAACGGTGACCGAGGCGCCGGTGACGGGGAGCCCCGTCGTGGCATCGCTCACGGTACCGCGCACCGTTCCGTAGGATCCCAGGGAGTCTTGCCCGGCCCCCACGCAGCCCGCCAAGAGGGCGGTGAGGACGGTCAGGGCGGCGAGACCCACAGGCACGCAGAGTCGCATCGGCTCGGTCCTTCCGGGGGCGGTGCTACCATGTCCCCCGTTCCCGCCCCAGCGGTGGATGTGTTCGCCCGCGAGCGGGAGATTCCTGGGACGGCCAGTGGGTTGTCGTTCGGCCTTGACGCAAGCGGGCGGTCGCCACAGAATCAGGTGTTCGTACCCACATCCACATAGGGGGATGACCCTTGAGACCCAGCTCAGCCCTCCCGCGCCTGCTGTTCATGCCACTGGCCGTTGCGCTCCTCCTGGCCGCCTTCGGGTGCAGCCAGCCCGAAGAGGAGTCTTCCGCGTCGCCCACCCCGGCGCCCTCGGGCGATGCGTCCACCGCCTCCAGCCAAGCGGACGACGAGCCCGTTCGAATGTACTTCGTGCCCTCCATGGAGCACGGCAAGGTGATGACCAGCGCCGAGGCGATCGTGGAGGCTCTGGAGGAGCGGACCGGCTACACCTTCGAGGTAGAGATCCCCACCAGTTACATCGCGGTGGTCGAGGCCATGGGCGCCGAGCCGGCCCGGGCGGACATCGCCTGGCTCTCCACCTTCGCTTACGTTCTTGCCAAGGACAAGTACGACGCGGAGATCGCTCTACAGGTTGGGCGGTATGGACAGCTCGAGTACCGGGGCATGTTCGTGGCCCGGGCCGACAGTGGTATCGAGGAGCTGGCCGGCATCGACGGCCGGACGGTGGCGTATGTGGATCCCGCCTCCACCTCGGGCCATATCTACCCCAGCGCCATGCTCGAGCAGGAGGGCATCGAGCCCTCGGAGACCTTCATGGCCGGCGGCCACCCCCAGACGATGATGGCCGTCTACACCGGCCGAGCCGATGTGGGCTGCGCGTACTGGAGCCCTCCGACCGACGATGGCGAGATCATGGATGCCCGCAAGGACATCATGGACCAACATCCCGACGCCGGCGAGGTCCTGCAGATCGTGGCGTACACCGACTGGATCCCCAATGACACGGTCACCTTCCGGCCGGGCTTCCCCGACGAGAAGAGGGAGAAGATCGTCCAGGCGCTGCTGGAGTATATGGAAACCCCCGAGGGCGCCAGAGCCCTGGAGGAGCTGTACAACATCACCGAGCTGGTCCCCGTGGAGGACGAGACCTACGACTCGGTGAGAGAGAAGCTGAAGGCCCTCGGCATGGCAGACGAGGAGACTCTGGCCGCGCTGATCGACGACGACGAGGCTCCGAGCGAGGACGAAGAGGAAGAGGCCGCAGAGGACGCGCCCGCCACCGCGGAGCCGGCGACGGAGGAAGCTACCGAGACGGCCGCCGAGCCGAGCGAGGAGGAGCCCGGGGAGTGATAGGCCGTCCCTAGTGAGCGGCGGGCCTGAGCCCGCCGCCGACGGGCCGTCATCCGGAGGCTCCCCCGGCGCCCACGTGCTCACCATCGAGAACCTCAGTAAGGTCTACGACGACGGAACCCGGGCCCTCTCCGGTATCAACCTGGAGATCGACCGGGGCGAGTTCGTGGTGCTCATCGGCCTCTCGGGCTCGGGCAAGTCCACGCTGCTTAGGTGCATCAACCGGCTCATCGACCCCACGGAGGGCCGCATCCTCTTCGAGAGCGAGGACGTGACTCGGGCCAGGGGTGCCGAGCTTCGTCGCATCCGCCGGCGCATGGGGATGATCTTCCAGCAGTTCAACCTGGTGGAGCGTAGCAGCGTGCTTCGGAACGTGCTGGCGGGCCGGCTGGGATACGAGGGCGCGCCTCTGTCGCTTCTGGGTCTCTGGCCCCGCGCGACGGTGGGCATGGCCCGGGAGTGTCTCGAGCGGGTGGGGATCGAGGAGAAGGCCCAGAGCCGCGCCAGCGCCCTGTCGGGCGGCCAGCAGCAGCGGGTGGCCATCGCCAGAGCCCTCATGCAGGAGCCCAGCCTGATCTTGGCCGATGAGCCCGTAGCCAGCCTCGACCCCGCCACCAGCGACTCGGTCATGCGTTACCTGGGGGAGCTGAACCGGGACATGGGCCTGACGATCATCTGCTCCCTGCACTTCCTGAGCCTGGCCCGCAAGTACGGCAGCCGGATCATCGCCCTGAAGGACGGACGTATGGAGTTCGACGGTCTTCCCGCGGAGATCGACGGTACCCGCTTCAAGCAGATCTATGGCGAGGACGCGGTGGAGGTGGAGATCCGTTGAACGAAGCCAGCCGGCGCGTGTCGCTAGCGCTCCGGTGGGAGCGTGCCCGAGCCGCCTTGGCGCCCATGGTCTGGGACGCCGCCCTCGCGGTCTACATTGCCCTCGGTGTGCTGTACATGATGTACCACGACGACCGCTCGGGCGAGCCCGAGGGGGCCACCCTGATGGCGGTGGTCGTGGCCTTGCTGGTGGCCATCGAGGTGGCCGTCCTGGTGAACGCTCTCCTGGATGGCGCGGGGCCGCGCATCACCAAGCTGACGCTGGTCCGAGCGGATGGACGGCCGGCGACCTCCCGGGACCGGCTGCGTCGGGTGGCCGTGCTGCACCTGGTAGGGCTGATCGTCCTTCAGGTGGCCGGCATCGTCGGCGGCCTGCTGGTCACCTACACCGCGGCCGGGGAGTGGTTCGGGTCCCTCATGGGCCTGGCCCGGGTGGGCGTCATCGGGGCCTGGCTACTGATGGCCGGGATCGTCTACACCCTTCTCTCGGGGGTGGCACACCGGAGCGGCCGGCCATGGCACGACCGGCTGGCGGGTACCCACTTCGAGAGCCGCATCGGCCGGGCCGCCGAGGCACGGGTGCTGCCATGGTACCGCCAGAGCGTGTGGTGGATCGCCATCGGCACCATCGGGCTGACCTACTGGGTGGGCTGGCAGATCGCGGAGATCGACCTCAAGGAGATCGCCCAGGGCCTGACCTCCGTCGGCCCCCTGGCTTCGGCGCTGGTACAGCCCGAGTTTTCGATCCTCGAGGACTGTGCCTGGGCCATGGTCGAGACGGTCTACCTGGCCCTTATGGCCACCACCTTCGCTGTGCCGGTGGCCGTGGTGCTGAGCTTCCTGGGCGCCCGGAACATCATGCCTCGCACCGTCATCGGAACCAGCGTCTACTTCGTGATGCGGACCATCTTCACCGTGGTTCGGTCCATCGAGCCCATTGTGTGGGCGATCATTTTCGTGGTCTGGGTGGGCCTATCGCCTTTCGCGGGGATGCTGGCTTTGATGGTCCACTCCATCGCCGCCCTCGGGAAGCTGTACTCGGAGCAGGTGGAGAACATCGATCAGGGCCCGGTGGAGGCGATCCGGGCAACGGGCGCGGGCGCGGTGCATACGGTGGTCTACGCGGTGTGGCCCCAGGTGGTGCCACCCTTCGTGGCTTTCACCCTGTACCGGTGGGACATCAATGTGCGCATGGCGACCATCGTGGGCATGGTGGGCGGTGGCGGCATCGGGGCCCTGCTGCTCCAGTACCAGGGCATGGCGCGATGGAACGAGGTGGCGCTCATCGCCTGGATGATCACCATGGTCGTCTGGCTGATGGACATCTCGTCGGCCCGGATCAGGGAGCGGATGATATGAGGGATCCCCGCATCAAGCGTCGCGACAAGCCCGCCATTGCCATCGATTTCGATGGCACCATCGCCGACTACACCGGCGGGTACCAAGGCCCCGGCATCTTCGGGGAGCTGCTGCCCGGGGCAAGGGAAGCACTGGTGCGGCTCGCCGAGCGATTCGACATCATCGTCCACACCGCCCGGGGGCCCGATGAGCATGACCGGATTCAGGAGTACCTGGAGGGCCACGGCATCCCCATCGCCGAGGTGACCCACCTGAAACGCCCCGCCGCCCTGTACATAGACGATAGGGGCCTGAGGTTCAGCGCATGGAAGGAGACGCTCGAAGAAGCCGAGCGCATCCTGGACCGGGAGGGCATCCCGGGCGATGCCACGCTGGACCTGTCCGAGCTGGACGAGTAGGTCCCGTCGCCGGGCCGCCTCCTCCCGGCGCGACTGTACAGGGAGGCATTCGAATGCGCCAGTACGGCCTGCTCGTCCTGCTCGCGGTTACCCTCACGCTCTGCATTGCCGGCTGTATGCGGACCCAGGGCGAAGCCCAGATCACCATCAACCCCATCGCGACCGACCAGCCGCCGGTGGCGGCCGCGGACGTCCCCGCCGAGCCCCGGGACGAGGAGCCGATGCTACCGCCCGGCGAGACGGTACGCATCCATCTCCAGGACCAGGCCTCTCTGGAGGAAGGCGGCCCCGCCCCCGCCGACGTGAGCTTCGTGGAGAAGCCCACCCTGGCCGACATCCCCGATGGACCGATGCGCGGAGTGATCCACGGCCAGCCGGTCGAGATCCAGTCGGTGTTCATCGAGCCGGACATCGACGACAAGGGATGGTCCTTCACCTTCTCGTCTGCGGCCGCCGAGGGTCCGACTGACATCATCGATCTGGAGCGAGAGGTCAACCTCGACATCGATCAGGCTCCCGCGCCGGGCTACACCTTCACCAAGGGGCTGGAGGATGGCGTGGAGTTCGAGGACTTCCACGCCTACTACGTCTACCCCCAGGCAGACGGCTCGCCGTACAGCATCAACTCGCCCTGGTCGTGCGCCATCGAGATCGAGTCGGCCGAGATCGCGCCGTATGACCCCGGCGGCGATACGTTCCAGGCCGCCGGCACGGTTAAGGGTCGCGCCCTGATCTGCTCCCGGCATGAGGGCTTCGAAACAGGCGCCGTCACCTTGACGTACGTGGGTGGCGAGTTCGAGGCCATCGCACGGTACATGGGAGCGCCGTAGTAGCCGAGGTTCGCGTCGCCCTCCCCCTTCCGGTTACTCGGCCCGGGAGGGGGAGGCCTCGGACGTGAGTGGAGGCAGGTCGCTGTCGCGCTCCTCGGCGAGCTCCACGGCGGGCAGCTCGAGGAGCGATTCAGCAAGGCCGATGCAGGCACCGGCATGGTAGCTGGTCATCGTATCGATGGCATGCAGCTGCCCCGGCCGTACAGGCCGGGGATGACGGCCCTGCTCGTCCAGCGGCAAGAGCATCTCGCCGAAGGACCGGGTGCACGGATCGACCAGGTAGCGCCGGCTGGCCATCTCTCGCAGCTCGGGGTGGCCGATCCCGATGAGGGGCAGCGCGCCGTCCAGCGGCAGCCAGTCCCGCTCATGGTACGCCAGCCAGCTCTGGCAGTACTCGGCCACCAGCTCCACCAGCTCCGATGACGCCGTATCGCCGTCCAGCTCGAGCTGCCGGGCGGGAAGCCCTACCCGCAGGTCGGCGCTGGGGTCGCTGACGATCACTCGCCCGGCGGCCATCCTCAGGACCACGGCCGCAGCGTGTGGGTCGCTGGCATCGGGCTCCGGCCGCAGCGGCAGCCCCACATTGCACCCGCCCAATACGATCCGGTGCAGGCGATGACCGAGGGAGGGGTCACTCAGCAGGGCCAGGGCCGTCGTGGTGGCTCGGCCCAGGACGACCAGGGCCACGTCGTCGGCCACGGAGGCACACTCCAGCAGCAGCTCCGAGGCGCGCGGCAGCCCCTCGACGGCCCGGTGGTCGCTGAGGAAGCGAACCGTGGGTGGCCGCAGGCTGGCATCGCGAGAGGGCTGGCCCAGGAGGTCGTGGGTCGCTCCCAGGGCCAGAGGCGCCGAGCGGCCGCACACCTCGTAGAGCCGGCGGACATGGGCGGCCTTGATGTGGAGGTCGCCCCCGGTGAGGATGACGCCCTCCACGGACACCTCGGGGTCCAGCAGGGCCAGCAGAATGGCCAGACCCTCCGTGGGATCGGCGCCCACTGTGGCCCCCGCCAGGCTCGTGTCTATCACCAGTCGGGTCACCGTATCACCAGCTCCTTGGTTCGGTATCTTAGGCGCGTGGGTGAAAGGTCCTGCACCGTCGGTTGCACTCATGCACATTTGCATATATAATAATGCCATAGAAACACGACGACGAGCGCAAGGGAGGCAGACACCTTGCAGGAGATAGCACCAGAGCGGAAAGGAGTGCTGGCGACATTGGCGGAGCTATGGCCCTTTTTCGCCCTCGTAATCGGATGGATCGTCTTGCAGAGATGGATCCTGCCGTCCATGGGGGTGCCCACTTGAATGGCCGACGCCTGTGATCCGCGGTCCGCGGATCAGGAGCAGACGGAGACCGTTGATGGAGACCCGGGCCCTTCGGCCAGCGGCAAGGCGCCTCGCGACGCGGGTTAGCCGGTCCTAGGGCTCCGGCGGGGTGAGTCCCTCGCGGACAGCGTACTTGGTCAGCTCGGCGATGCTCCGAAGCTGGAGCTTGTCCATGATGCGCTGCCGGTGGGTCTGGATGGTCTTGTTGCTGACCCCTAGATTGAGGGCGATCTCCTTGGTCGTCAGCCCTTCGGCCACGAGCTGCAGCACCTCGCGCTCGCGGTCGGAGAGGGCGGAGAAGGCTGAGGGATCGGAGTCGGGCAGCCGGGCCACGTAGTCGTCCACAACGATGTCGGCGATCTCGGCGCTGAGAGCGCGCTTGCCGGCGTGGACGTCGCGTATGCCTTGGGCCAGCTCCTCGAAGGCGGAGTGCTTGACGAGGTATCCCATGGCTCCGGCGCCGAGCATCCCGGCGGCGTACTGGCGGCTGGCGTGCATGGACAGGGCGAGGATCTGCACGTGGGGATGGGCCTCCCTGATCTGCCGGGTCGCCTCGATGCCATTCAGCCCAGGCATGGCCACGTCCATGACGACCACATCGGGCTTGAGCTGCTTCACCAGATCCACCGCATGCCGTCCATCATCGGCGGTGCCCACCACGTCCATGTCTTCCTCACGATCCACCAGGGCGGCCAGTCCCTCGCGCGTGATGGTGAGGTCATCCACCAGGAGAACCCGAATCGCCATCGCACACCTCGCCTTCGGGATCAGCGGTCATCGGCAAGCCGATGACGACTCGCGTGCCGTCCCCGGGCCTGGAGTAGATGTCCAGTGAGCCGTCCAGATGTGTCACTCGCTCACGGATGCTGAACAGTCCGAAGCCGGGCTCTTCGCGAAGCCGGGCCCCGAGCACATCAAAGCCCACGCCGTCATCGCGGATTTCGAGCATGTACGAGCCGGCGCCTCTGCGGGTGAGGATCTCCACCCGGCTGCCCTTGGCATGCTTCACGCAGTTCATCAGCAGCTCCTTGGCGGCCTGGTAGAGGGTGACGGCGCGCTCGAACCCCAGGCTTACCTCGCCCGACCGATCGTCGACGGTGATGTGGAGCTGGTGCTGTTGCGACATCTGCTCGGCGAGCCACTCCAGAGCAGCGGGCAGGCCCAGGTCGTACAACACGGGTGGGCTGAGCTGGAAGGAGAGGCGACTGGTCTGCTTGAGGGCCGATGTGACCAGGTCACGGGCCTCGGATACGGCCTCCATCGAGAGCTCCCGGTCGTCCTCGGCCAGAGCGCGCGATAGGAGCATCTTCACGGCGGCCAGGCCGTGACCCAGGCCGTCGTGGATCTCCTGAGCGATCCGGCGCCTCTCGCTCTCCTCCACCAGCGCGAGGCGGCTGGCCAGGGCTCGGAGGCGGCGGCGGGTGCCGAGGAGGTCGTCCCGGTCCCGGACCTTCTGGGTCACGTCGTGGAGGGAGAGCAAGGCAACGGGCGAAGCGACGCCGGCTGGGGTCAGTGGCAGAATGTGCCAGTCCCAGTACCGGATGCCCCACTCGGGATGGTCCATGTAGGTTCTGGAGGCTTCCCGGCCGCCCCGGGGGCGCTCGTTGCCGCTACCGAAGTCGAGTGCCTCGATGGCGTCCCGCGGCAGCAGCGCCTCGGCGGGGGATCCGGCCAGATCCTCGCCCGATCGCTCGAAGGCGTCGGCGAAGGCGGCATTGGCCCGGAGGATAGTCCCGTCTCCACCCACCAGAGCCATGGGGGACGGTCCTCGGTCGAAGCAGGCTTCGGCCAGGGCCGCATGGCCGGGGGCCTCGAAGTCGGCGCCTTCAGCCGAATCTGAAGTCGGCTCCGAATCGGTCATGGGTTCCTCATTCCTACGCCATCACCGCCAGCTTCCCTGTTCGCGACCCGGTCACCTCGCAGCCGTGTGGTACCAGCCGAACCGCCGATTGGGTAGATTCCCCGATAGGGCCGCCGGCCCGGAGCACGTAGGCTTTTAATGGGTCGGAGGCGATATGCCCTGGCCCGCGGAGGTGACGCCATGAGCGAGCATTTGCTAGATACGGGTGAACTGGACCAGCTCGCCCAGTTGGATGCCCCGTACTGTGTATCAATCTACATGCCCACCCACCCCAAGTGGCCGGAGTCCGAGCAAGACCCCGTCCGCTTCGGGAACCTGGTGAGTGAAGCGGAGGAGCGTCTGCTAGCGGGGGGGCTCGATAAGCGAGAGGTACAACAGCTTCTCGCCCCCACGGAGGCCCTGCGCGAGGATCAGAGCTTCTGGCGCCATGGAACCCAGGGACTGGCGTACTACCTGCACGACGGAGGCGACGCTGCCTTCCGCCTGCTCGACGCGCCAGGACGGCTGGTTACCGTGAGCGAGAGCTTCCATCTCAAGCCCGCCATCCCGACGGCGCAGAAGAACCGAACGTACTACGTACTTGCCCTCAGCCAGGGGGCCGCGCGACTCGTGGAGTGTACGCCCACATCGGCCTCGAAGATGGATGTGCCGGACATGCCCGACAGCCTGGACCATGCCATCGGCTACGAAGGCAGGGAATCCCGAATACAGTTCCACACCGGAACGGCGGGCAACGGCGGCGACCGCCGAGCCATGTACCATGGCCACGGCAAGGGCGCCGACCAGAAGCTGGAGCATCTGCGCAAGTACCTGAACCAGGTGCAGAAGTCCATAACCCGCAAACTGGCGGGCGAGGGCGCTCCCCTCATCCTCGCCGGAGTAGACTACGTCCGCTCCCAGTACAGTGAGCTAAACGACTACGCCCACATGCTGTCCGACGGTCTGTCGGGCAATCCTGAAGAGATGTCCGAGAAGGACCTCCAGGAGGCTGGCTGGGAGCTGGTGGAGCCCCGGTTCCGCGTCCAGGAGCAAGAGGACCTGGAGGCCTACGCACGCTCGGCCGGCACGGGCAGGGCGTCCTCGGAGCTGGTGGAGTGCCTGACGGGCGCCCACCGCGGCCGAGTGCGAGCCCTCTTCGTGGATCGCGACGCCCACCGGTGGGGCAACTACCGACTCTCGACGGGCGACGTGGAGATGCATGACTCCCGCCAACCGGGCGACCGGGACCTGCTGAACCTGGCCGCCCTGTTGACGCTCAGGATGGGCGGACGGGTGCACGCCATGGAGTCCGAGCGACTCCCGGCCCAGACGCCTATAGCCGCGCTGTTCCGGTTCGAGTGAACCCGAGCCGAACGCGCGCCGACCAACTTCAAACCCGGAAAGGTGATACCCATAATGAGTGACTCGAGAATCACAGTTCTACGCGAGCTGCTAGAGGAGTGCACCACCGACCTGAACCTACGCCAGCAGGTCGTGGACGGCATCAACGCTTCGGACAAGGCCACCAAGGGCTACTGGAGCATCATGTCGGGTCTCATGAAGTCCGGCGCCTCGGACCTCACCGATCAGATGAGCGCCGCCGTCCGGAGTGGGGCCGATGACCTGGCCAAGAAGCTGGAGAACGCGGGCGTGAAGTTCTAGACCACCCAGGCCCCCGCGCCCGCTACGCCGCCCCGCTGGTGGGCGCGGAGGCCATCGCCCACACTAACCCCACCCCAGCTCTGCAGAGGAGTCGACAGACATGAGTATGAGCATTCTGCGTGCCATCGAGGAGGACCACCGGAAGGTGGAGGACATGCTCTCCTCGCTGAAGAGCACCACGGCCCAGGAGGCCCAGCGCCGCCAGACCGAGTTCGGGGGCCTTCAGCGCGAGCTGCACGCCCACATGAAGGGCGAAGAGGAGCTGCTGTTCCCCCTGCTGCTGGACAAGGAGTCGGAGGACGGCGACCGGGACGAGATCCTCGAGATGTTCGAGGAGCATAACCTGCTCCGGCTTTGGATGGACCACATGAGCACCATCGAGTTCAGCCACCCGCGCTGGGGGGCGAAGATGGATGTGCTGGCAGAGGTCGTCGATCATCACCACTCCGAGGAGGAGGACGACATCTTCCCTGTGGCCCGGGAGCACCTGGACGCCGAGACCCTGGAGGCCTTGGGACATCGGTTCGGAATGGTCCTGCAGGAGGCCTGACTCACAGGCACCCTCTGAAAGGGCTGATCCAACCAATGCTCACCAGACCCCTGGGACCCTCGGGGATCGAAGCCTCGGCCATCGGACTCGGAACGTGGGCCATCGGCGGCAGCCGGTGGGGTGGGACCGAGGAATCCGACGCCATCGCCGCCATCCACACCGCCCTGGACGGGGGCGTGACCCTCATCGACACCGCGCCCCTCTACGGCCACGGCCGCTCGGAAGAGGTAGTCGGCAAGGCCATCGCCGGTCGCCGGGACGAAGTCGTTCTCGCCACCAAGTGCGGGCTCGTGTGGTGGGAGGATCGCGGCGAGCATGCCTACGATGAGGGCGATAAGTCCATCTACGTGAACCTCAGGCCCGATAGCATCCGGCACGAGCTGGAGCAAAGCCTCAAACGGCTCGGCACCGAGGTCATCGATCTCTACCAGACCCACGCCCAGGAGTCCACGACGCCCATCGAGGACACCATGGCCACCCTCCTAGCCCTCAAGGACGAGGGGAAGATCCGGGCCATCGGTACCAGCAACATCGAGCCCGCCCAGCTCGTCGCGTACATGGATCAGGGCCCGGTGGCGAGCACCCAGGAGCAGTTCAGTATGATCGATCGGGAGATCGAGGCCACGCTGCTGCCCCTCTGCCGCGAGCACCATGTGGCGGTCCTCGCTTACTCGCCCATGGCCATGGGCCTACTCTCGGGTAAGATGGGCCCCGAGCGGGTCTTCCCGCCCGACGACCACCGTCACGAGAACGCCAGGTTCTCGGCCGCCAACCGGCAGCGAGTGGCTCAGATGCTGGAGGTCATGCGGCCCATCGCCGACGTCAAAGGCATCACCATGGCCCAGCTCGTGCTGGCCTGGACTTTCCATCAGGACGGCGTGACCCACGTCCTCGCCGGGGCCCGCACCGAGGCCCAGGCCGAGGCCAATGCCGCCGCCGGCGCCGTTACCCTCGAGCCCGATGAGCTGGCCTTGATGAACGACACCGTCGCCAAGAGGGCACCGGACATCGTCTGAGGGATGGCCGCCCGATGGTCCCCATCGCGAGCTACTGCGCCCGGACCATCACCTGGCCACATTGCGGGCATTGCTGCTGAAGGCAGGGCACTCCGCGCTGGTGGGGTGTCCGGTGCCCACAGTTGGGGCAGAGGCACTCGCCACCGGGGCCCAGGGCCGATCCGCCGGGCCCCATACCCCGGCCGCCACCGCGCATGCCCCCGCCGGCTCCCCGGCCCGCCCCTCTTCCGCCACCTCTTCCGCGTCCCATAGGCATGTGTACCACTCCCATCGCCTGAGTATATGTGATAAGCACATAATACCAAACCGAGCTGCCCAAGGCAACCCGGCTAGGGATCAGCCGGCAGCCATCGGTAGGTGGGCGGATCCCACTCCAAGACCGTCCCGGCACCGACGCATTGGAGGCGGCCGGTCCAGAC
>WJIW01000303.1 GCA_014730065.1 Armatimonadia bacterium
CTCCGATGGCGCCGATGTCCCGCGGCTCGCCATCGGGGCGGCCATCGACGAACAGGCGGAGAAGCTGCGCCTCGCGGTCGTACACAGCGGCGCCGTGATGCCACCCACCGTCGGCGACCATCGAGGGTCCCACGGCTTCCACGTAGGCGCCACTGGCCTCCATGATCCACGCCGCCGGGTGCCCTTCCTTCACGCCGAGGGAGAAGGCTCCGGGCCGCGCGATGATCACCTGGTTCCCCAGGGAGTCGGTACGGAACCAAGCCTGGACGGTGAAGCTCTCCTGGGGTCCGAACCGGTAAGGCTCGGTGTCGCCTACGACCACGTGGGCGCCGCCACTGACCTCGATGGCGCCCGCTTGGCCGTTGCGGTCAACGGCCCCACGAGCCACCTGGCCGACACACTCGCCGTGGGCACGGTACTCGCTCCCATCGACCACCGCATCGCCCGTCGCATCCAGGGCCCACAGCCCCACCAGATCTGACGTGGGCACGTACTCTAGCACGACTCCCGTGCCCGAGCGCACGCGCGCCTGGCCGGCCGTCGTCCACTCTCGGCCCGTGTCGAAGGTGCGCTGAATGGTGAGCCCTGCCGCGGGCGGCAGGCCGCGATCGAGGCTCCATGTGATCTCCTCGGGCGGCGTGTAGGCCCGGCCCAGATCCTCCACCTCGACCCGGTCACCATCGATGGTCACCCGCTTGCGGATCCCCAGGTGCACCACCTCCGCCGAGACCGAGCCCAGGCCTTCGGGCAGCAGAGGCTCCACGCGCAGTCCGTCGTTCCCATGCTGGACGCCCAGCACCCCTCGCACCAGGGCGGCCGGCACGGCGATGGCGTCGGACAGGTACGGCTCATCGCCGGCTCCGTGGCCGATGCGGCCATCCTGCATCACCCAGTTGTTGCCGACGAAGCCGTGCTCGCCCGTGAGGAGGGTCCCCTCGGCGAAGCGGCTGAGGCGTCGCCAAGCCCCTTCGGCGTCTCCCGCGGCGCAGCGGGCCATGATCTCCCAGTACGTCATGCTCAGGAAGGAGCCGCCGTTCATGTAGTTGCCGTAGCCTTGGTTGATGGGGTGGGTGTTGACGCTCGAGGGCACCGGCCAGTAAGCCGAGAGTGAGGCGTATCCCGCGTACCCGTCCAGCTCCTCGATCCGGCGATCCAGGGTATCCAGTAGAGCCCGTCCTCGCTCAGGGCTGGCGATACCGAAGGCCACGGGCGGGAACTGGCAGAGATCGGCGGCATAGGCGATCCTCGTGCCATCGGTGGTGATCCAGTCGGCGTACCGCGGGCCACCGGGCGCTTCGTCCCACCACAGCACCTCATTGATCGCCGCCTTCAGGGCGTCGGCCTGGGCGTCCCATTCGGCGGCCCGGTTCTCATCACCGGCGGCGCGCTCCAGCTCCGCCAGATCGCGCAGGGCCCGGTAGAGGAACGAATTGTGGTACGTCGTGGCGCCCTCGGCGTGCATGGCGTCGTAGTACCAGTGGGCGGCGGGCGACAGGGACACCAAGCCGGTCTCGTTCCGGCGAGCCAGATACCACTCCACGGCCCGGCGGTAGTATGGCACATGCTGCCGCACGAAGGCCGCGTCGCCCGAGTAGAGGTAGTAGGCGCGTCCACCGATGATCTGATTGAGGTTGTCGTCGGTGTACGATCCCGAGTAGTTGTAGCCGAACCGGGTCAGGCCCGGCTCGAACTCGGTGCCGGCGATCATGGCTAGGTTGTCGCGGAATGCGGTGACTGCGTCGTGAGGCTGTGAGGCGAGGGGGTCGGGAGCCGGAGCGCCCACCAGCAGAGGCATCCCCTTCATCCACGACGCTCCTCCGTAGTACCAGCCTTCCGTCTCGTTGCCGAAGTTGTAGTGAAGGGGGTCATTGACGCAGCCGCCGTTCAGCAGGCCTCCGTAGAATCCGGCCAGACGCTCGAAGGTCGCGCTGCCCTCCTTTGACTCCACATGAAGCTGGTGGCCCGTGGAGTCGGCGGCGATGGGGGAGATCCTGAGGACCATCGTCTCCGTATCACCCGGAGCCACGGCACGCGTCAGCTCGGCGCTGGCCGTCACGCCCATCTCGCTCACCCAGCCGAAATGGCCGCGCCGGTACAGGTGCCCGCCCTCGACGGACACGCGCGGGTCGCTCTCGGCAGGCCAGGTCGGGAACGTCTTGGCCACGGCCCAGCCCCCGGGCTCCTTCATGACCACCTCATTCTCCCAGGCGATCTTGTAGTGATACCCCCACTGCTCGGGCCGGTACTCAGGCAGATGCCTGCCTCTTAGCTCGCTGGGATTGAGCCACAGGGTGGTCGCGACGCCGTTCGGCAAAGCCGTGGCGGGATTCGGCTGAACGGGCCGGTTGCTGAAGAACAGGGCGGGACCGGCTGAGACGGCAATAGCCAGCGGCCGCTCCCAACGCCGCTCCACTCGCCACACCAGGGCGTCATCTGCCGGCGTGAGCTCCCAGTCCTCGCGGGCGGCGACCTCACCATCTTCGGTCACGAGGACGACGTCCCGCAGGATCACGCCGTTGGGAGTCAGCTCCGCCGTGGCGCTGGAGCGGCGGCTCTCGAGCCGCCGGCCGTCCTCATCGACGCAGTACGTGTAGGCGCCTGTACCCCAGTCGTACATACCCCGCTGCCAGGGGTAGCCCCCGGGCGACAGGATGGAATGGGGCTCCAGAGAGCCGTCCGGACGGCGCAGAGTCAGCTCCGTCAGCCCGGGCCGGGCGGGATCGATCATGGCGCGCCCAAAGCCCCCTTCGAGAGCCAGGGGCTGCGCCGCGGCTACCGATCCGAGCCCGACCAGGATCGCGATGGGAAGCGACTGCCTCAGCATGAGTCTTCCTATTCGGGCCTCCAGCCCGGGTCGCGGGTGAACACGAGTCGCTCCACGATGGCCCAGTTCACACCCTGGGTCTCGAAGGAGAGAACGTGACCGCCGCGCTCCAGGTTGCCCTCATAAAGCACGGCCCACCGAAGGGCCTCGTCATCATCGGGGTTCAGCTCCTCACCGAACCACGTCTCGGTCAGACGCTGGGCGTCGAGGCGGAGGCCGTACTTGCCATCGTAGACCCCGTTACGGCCACCCCGGGCGAACCGGCCGTCCTCCCAGATGCCCGCGCTATGGCGCAGCAGGGCCCAGATTCGGACCTGGCCCGGCCGGAGCACCCGGAAGGACACCTCCACCCCCGTCCCCGCCTCGGGGATGATGACCCCCGACTCGCCGTGGGGCGCCGGGGCTAGCTCGGGCTCGCCCAGGACACGGTGACACGCGAGGACATCCACCTCGGCGGCAACGGGCCGGGCGGGTGTCCCCAGACCGAGGATCTCGGCGGGGTCGATGGGACGCTCCGCCGCGTCGAGTCTCGCCAGGGCGGCGGTGACGATCCGCCGGGCCGTCGACTCATCCTCACGCAGAGCGGCCTGGGCAGCTCGGAGTGCCTGCCCGGCGGCATCGAGCGCACTCTCGAAGCCCTCGCGATCTGCCGCCGTCTCGGCCTCGACGAGACGGCGGTACGCCTCCTCAATCAGCCCATTGCGTCGCTGGGGGTACAGTGACCGGGTGATGCTCTCGGCGATGGAGGCCAAGTCCCGCCATCCCCGCAGATCGGGGTCGGCGGCGTTCTCGCGAAGCTCCCGCGCACGCTCCGCGAGGGCGTCCACGGCCTCGATGCTCGCCGAGCCAGGCATGCCATGCACACCCACCGCATCGGTCCGCGCCAGGCGCTCGAGAAGCTGCTCGGCCGTCGGCGCCGGCTGGCGGGGCCACAGGCTGTTCGCCTCGGCCCACTGGAAGTACAGCTCCCGGGCCGCCTCGGTATCGGCGCCGAAGCGCTGCCGGAAGTACCGCTGATCGAAGCCCGCCCGGTCCACGGGCTCGTCGGACCAGCTTGCTTCGGCCCCTAAGGCCCAGCCATACCAGAGGGCGTCGAAGGGTATGGGGCCCGTCGGCCAGTTCGTGTTGAGCATGCCGATAGCGCCCCGTCGCTGCCCGTCGGCGACGAAGTGGACAATGTTGTCACCGGTGTCGTCGTACTCGGGGAATAGGGGCTCCCGAGGGCATGTTGAGGGCGCCACCAGGGTCTCGAAGCCCGCCTCCACGAAAAGGTCCACCGACGGGTACTCCTCCACGGGATCGTACTGCCAGTCGACGATGACAACGTCCTCGGGCGAGAAGTAGGTCAGGGCCTCGGGGTACTTCAGAAGGTAGTCGCCCCATACCATGATGCGTGCACCCAAGGCTCCCGCGATCTCGGCGAGCCGGGCGATGTGCTCGCCCACGACCCGCGCCGGATCCAGTCCTTGCTCATGGCACCACTCGTCGATCTGCCACGGCTCGTCGCACGCGGGGAAGAACCACGGCACCCCCGAGGCCGGTATCAGCTCCGCGTACACGTCCTCAAGCAGCTCGTAGACCCCGGGCGCGTAGGGGTTGATGGTATGGGTGCTCTCGGGATCGGCGCGCATCTCGGGATGGGGGATCAGCAGCCAGTGGGCGTGGCCGAAGGACTGGACCTCGAGGATCAGGGTGATATGGTTCCGGCGAGCTTCGGCACAGATCTCCGCCAGCTCCCGGAGGCTCCGGTCGCCCGCCAGCTCGGGGTGGGACGGCGACTCATACTGGCCACTGACCTCCCATACGATGAGGTTCAGCTTCAGGCTGGCAACCCGCCGGATCTGCTCGGGCTGGGTTACGGTATAGCCCGTGCCGCGCCACTCCATGGCCGGCCAGTCGCGGATCCGGCACAAGGGCAGCTCGCCCTCCGAGCCCTCCACGATCTGGCGGAGGGTATGGGCGCCGTAGAAGAGTCCGGTAGTCGTCCTAGCGCCAATCTCGACGCCGCTGGCCCCGATCACCAGCTCATATCCCTCAGGTCCCAGCTCGGGATCCTGAATCAGACTCAGCCGCACGGGCGTCCCATTGCCCCCCGTCGCCAAGCAGTCATCGATCACCCGGCTCGCCGCGGGGGCGTCCACGTCATCGAGGACCAGGTCCACGGGCGCGGCCAGATCCAGAGCCCCGTCCAGGGTCACGACTTCCCTCGGCTCGGGGATGATGGCCGGCAAGTCGGCCCGGGCCGCTACGACGAGCAGGGCGAGGGACAGGGCAGCATATGCGTAGCTCATGATCGGGCACTCCTCCGCTTCGTCCTCCCCGTGGGCAATAGGCGGGGTTGTTTCACGCCGAGGGTGCCCGTGGCCTGCGTGGTCGGTACCTTCGGGAGCTTGTGGAGTACCCGGGCCGCATCGGCGGCCCGTGAATCACCCACCGCTTGCGGCCAACGAATCGAAGGCCCTTCGGGGGTCGTCAACGAATGCTCGCAACGACCGGGGACGGGCTCCAGCTCGGGCCCGAGGGGAACACCGTATGGCGGACGAACGGAAGGGCTCGGCAGCAGCGAACGACCGGCCCCCCAACGGAATGGACGGCCCGCGTCGAGGCGCACTCCTGCGTGTCGCCTCCGTGGCGGTGCTGTTCGTCTTGGCCCTGATTCCGTGGCCCTCGGATCGAACTGCCCTCCAGTACGGGTTCGGCGTGGCCGTCTGCGCCCTGTGGCTGGGCGCGGCTGCGGCCCTGTTCTGGCTGCCCTCGCGGTTACGGGTCGCCCGCCGCAACGTGGTGGCGGCGAGTGTGGACGGCGCCTTCGCCCTGATACTCGCCGCACTGCCCGGGACGCCCGCCGGCTTGGTGGGCGGCGCTTGTGTCGTCACCGCCGTCTCGGTGTACGAGCTGCGCACTACCCTACTCCAGCGAGGCTTGGCCGCGGGCGCGGTGTGCCTCTTGGCCGGCGCGCTCCGGGCCCTGTGGGGAGAGCCCCTGGATGGCCTCGTCTTCGCCCTGGCCGCGGCCGCTGTGGTCGGTGGCGCCGCTTGGCGGTATGTCCTCGAATCGCAGGTGGCCCCCCGCCCCGAAGCCAGGCCGCGCCGCACCCGGCCACAAGACGCCCAAGAGATGATCGAGAATCTGCGCCGGGCCGCTCGGGAGGCCCAGGCCCGTGCCGAGCGAGCCGAGAGCGAGGCCGAGCTACTCCAGCTCGGCCAGAGGGCTTGGTCGCTCCACGAGCTGGTGCCCGTCGCCTGCCAGCGGCTGAGCGATTTGGCGGGAGCCCATGCCGCCAGCCTGTGGCTCCTCACCGAGGGCGAGACCCGACTCGAGCTGGCGGGGGGGTACCGGGTCCGGTCCGAAGCGCAGGGCGTGGACGCGAGCACCCATCTCCTCGGTAAGGTAGCCAAGACCCGGGCACCCAGCTCCGTCAGCCGGCCGGGCGAGGAAGCCCAGGATCCCGCTCGACGGCCCACGTCCGATGCGGGCCCCCAGCTCGTAATCCCGATAGCCACCGAGGGCGTCGCTGTGGGAGCGGTATGTCTGCATTACCCCTCGGGCCGTGACGCCCCTGGCCGCCAGGACATAGCCCGCGCCCAGAAGGCAGTGGAGCTGATCGCCCCCTCCATCGCTGGCCTGACGGTACGGGAGCGGCTGGTCGATGATAGCGCCCGGCTTCGTCTGCTATACGAGATCTCCCAGACCTTCGAGGCGGGGCGGTCTGCGGGCGAGCTGGTGTACGACATCCTGGGCCCGGTGACCGAGCTCCTCCAGTGCCACAGCGCGAACGTTGCAGTCCTCGGCCCCCACCGGAAGCGGCTGGAGGTGCTGGCGGGCCGCGGCAAGCCGCTGAGGCTGCTCCCGGACTTGCAGTTCACCCGCGGACACGGCATCGCGGCATGGGTCGCCGAGGAGCGGCGTCCCCTGGTGGTACCCGATCTCCACAGTGATCGCCGCTGGGGGCCGCCCATCGAGGCGGTCCGGACCTTCGCGTGCTTCCCCTTGGAGACCGACGGCCGGCTGCTGGGCGTGCTCAGCCTGGCATGGTCGGAGCCCGAGCGCTGCGGCCCCGAGGACGAGGAGCTGCTGCGGACCGTGGCGGGCCAGATCGCCCTCACCATCCGGCGCTCCCAGCTCTACGGGGCCCTCGAGACCCTGGCACTGATGGATCCGGTGCTTGGGGTGAACAACGAGCGCTTCCTGCCCATCGCCCTGGAGAGGGAGATCGCTCTGGCCAGTGGCCAGCAAGACGGCCGCTTCGCCGTGTTGATGGTCCAGCCCGCCGACCCGTCTCGCACGGCGGATATGGAGGCCCTCGCCGTCGAGGCCCGGGATTTGGCGGAGCCGGGTGGTGTGGTGTGTCGCCGGGGGAATGAGGCCCTGGTGGCCATCTTGCCCGGTGCGGGCAACGCTGAGGCGACCATATTCCTGGAGGAGCTGCGACGGCGAAGCGGGGTGCAGGTATACGCCGGAGCCGGTATGTGGCCAAGGGATGGGCTCGAGGCGAGCGAGGTGCTGGAGTCGGCGGAGGCCTCTCTGGCGCGGATCAGCGAGGGAGCCTAGAGGGCCGCGGACAGCTCGTCGGCGATGCGTCCTTCGAGGTCGGCCAGAGTCCGGGCGATGTCCTGGGGACTGCCGCCGCCCTCGACGGGACCGGTGCCCTCCTTGGCTCGGCGATAGGCCGTGCCGAGCTCGTCCATGAGGTGGGCCGATTCCTCGAGCAGCTCGATGGCGTAGCTGACGTGCTCCTGCTCCGAGCCGGGCTCGAAGACGGCTTCCCGCCACAGCTCGAGATAGTCGGCCGCCTCTCCTCGCCGTGTCACATAGGTGTCGAGGGGTCGTCCGCACCAGTCGGCTAGCTGGCGCGCGTCGGTGTCGGAGAGGGTGCCGTCGGCGAGGCCGCCTAGGTCGTCCGCCAGGTCTCCGAAGGCTACCTGGCCGGAGGCTTGGCTCCCGATCCTGACATCGCCCCGCATAAGGTCGATGGCGTCGGCGACCGACGATTCCACGGCGCTGACCACCTGGCACTTCTCGACGGGTCCCGCGATCACGTACATCGAATGGCTGGGTCCGTTGGTGCCCTTCAGGATGACCGCCGGTGCCGCGGGACTCTGCCATGCGCGGCGGAACTCGGCGCCACCCACGGCCTGGTAGCGGGTCGAGCTGCTGTACAGGTAGAACTCACCGCGCTCGGCATCGTACCCGCGCACGATCCGCCACGAGGGCGACCCCGCCAGAGCCAAGGGGACAAGGACGGCGCGGCCGCTGTGGATTTGCGACTTGAGATTGGTCAGGGCCAGGTTGATCGAAGGGCTCTCGATCATCCGGCTACCCGGCAGCCCCGCGCGCTGGGCGGCGGTGACGATGGGGTCGTGCATGGCCATCTGCGGCCCGGCCACCGGACGCCCGCTGTCGTAGAAGAAGGCGAAGGGCTGATTGGAGAAGCCGGCGAGCTTGGTGGGACCAACGACCTGACCGGCGGCTTCACAC
>WJIW01000304.1 GCA_014730065.1 Armatimonadia bacterium
ACGTATGGGAGTCCGACCTGCCTGAGCCCGCCAGGATCTTGCTGGTGGGGCTCGACGAACGCGGCCTAGCAGATGCGATTATGCTCGCGGACGTGTCCACGGACACGGGCACCGTGGCCCTGATCTCCGTGCCCCGAGGGCCGCTGTGCGCTCGGCCCTGGAGGACACGCTGGACCTGGGCATCGATCGGCATGTGGCTCTTGATGTGACCGACCTGGAGCGGCTTCTGGGCCTCGTGGGAGAGGTGAGTGTGGAGGTGCGCGGTGGGCCCAGTGGCGAGGGACTCCACTACTCCGACTCGGAGGTGGACCTCCACATAGAGCTCGCCCTAGGTACCCACTCACTGGGTCCCCGGGAGCTGGTGGGGCTGCTACGGTGGCGCCAGGATGGCTTCGGCCAGGGGGACGGGCCTCCAGGCAGGAGGGCGCGACAGCGAACGGTCCTGTCGAGGATCATGGCGGCGGCCCGTGAGCGGGTGGGGCTGGACCTGGCCACGAGCGTGGTCGCTGAGAGAACCCGGTCCGATCTGGCTGCTGGCGAGGTGCGCGAGCTGGCGTCCATGGTACTGGAGCGGGGCGCGCGCGTGGTCTGGACGGGCGAGGTGCCCGCCGGCGATCCCGATGACAACGTATGGTACTGGGCGCGCTCCCCCGACCCCGAGGGCACGGCGGCGGTGCTGGCGGAGGCGAGGAGCCATCTCGATCGCTGAGGCCCGACACCCGTCATACTTCGCGCCACCCAATATCGGCACAAATACCGATGGGCCGCCTGGGCTGGGGCGCGTAGCCTATCTAATGCGGCGTGGACCCGCGTCCGAGCGGCCCCAACACCGCAATCCACCCAGTTCCGGCCTTAGGCAAAGTGGGTCATGAACGGTCTGGCTGACCGCGGTGTCTGGTATCGGCAGCCGGTGGATGGCTCACATGGGGGTGTAGGGCGAGGTATGACCTCGCTGCCCGTGTGCCGAGGCCACAGGAGTGGGATTGCGCAGGGCTCGCTCGCGACGCGGGGCCGTAAGACAACCGATTCCGGACTTCGGAGTCGATCACATACATCTCCCCTGTCCGGCGACATTCCTCCGAGTCGTGGACCGATGACTCCGGGCGGAAACCCACTGGACCACCACCCACTCGTCGCCGGACAACTCAGGAGGAGGGAGTCCCCCACCAGGCTCCCTCCTCCAACTACGTACTGGGCCCCTCAGTCCGATGCGTCGAGGTAGACCTCCAGCTCGCCAATCGAGGTGAAGGTCGAACTGCCTCCGGCCTCGCCGATGATCCGGAAGCCCGCGGCCTCGGTGGCTGGGAACTCGAACGTGTAGGTAGTGTACGGATCACGACCGTGCATGCCGTCGGTGAAGTCGTACTGGGGCGACAGAGTGGCTCTCTCGACTGTGCGCCACTCCATGGACTCGGCATCCAGGGCCTCCAGTCTCAGGGACAGCCACCAGCCGCCGTTGTCGAAGTGCTTGCCCTCGGTGTAGACGACCCGATTGGCCTCCACGGTGACGGGGAAGCGGATCGCGTACCAGTCGTCGTACCGCTTATCGGCGCCATCGAAGCTGTCGTAGTTCTCCTCGCGAACGCCGTTACGTATGACTTCGACGTCCTTCAGGCCGCTCCCAAGGGGTGCGGTGATAGCGGCGTCGGCCCAGGCACCCTCCATGAGGGCCAGATTCTCCCCGGTCGGCGTGTCGATGACCTCCGCTGACACGAGGCCGCCGGTAACCACCGCGGTGCGCGGCTCCCCGGGGACGGCCAGGTCGGCGCTGAGGGCGTACTCGTAGCGTGTGCCCGGCTCCAGGCCGGTGTCGGTCCAAGACGTGGCTTCCGTCGCGGCCGCCCGGAGCCATGCTCCCTGCCCGGCCTTGCGCTTGAGCACGGCGTACCGCCGGGCATGGGCGACCGGCTCCCAGCTCAGCCGGGCCTCTCCGTGGGTGAAGTCCACGCTTAGATCGGCGTAGGCGTCCGCCACGATGTACTGCTCCAGGGGAGGCGGCTGGGGCGCCTGGGTGGGCACGTGCCAGATCTCTGCCCCACCGCGACGCTCGATCCGGCCACCCTGGCTACGGAGCACCTCGCGCGCCAAGTCGGTGCAGACCTCGGTCAGGCTGTCGAAACTGTACTCCGTGTGGCTGAACTTCTGGCCGGCGATGTCGTCGATGTTCCGACGGTACATCTCCGGGATACTCTCATAGCCCATGGTGCAGCCGAGGATCCCCGCGGCGTTGGAAGGGTTGCAGTCGTTGTCCTGGCCGCAGCGGGTCGAGACCTCCAGGGTGCGCTCGAAGTCGCCATCGCCGTATAGCAGACCCATGGCGATGTAGCCGCCGTTGAGCTTGGCGTCGATGTTGAAGGGGCTGTCGCGGCCATCGGGGCACACGTCCACATCGCCCCACTGGTCCTCCAGCATCCGCCAACACCCGCGCCAGTCCTGGGGGTGGGCGCCGTGGTAATCGAGCACATCCTCGATGAGCAGGGCGTAGGTGCTGTCTGAGGGGATGGACTCCAGGCCTCTCCGAACGACCGTCTCCACATCATCCTCGAAGTACGCTTCGGCGTACATGGCCGCGACCCACATGCCGCCATAGACGCCATCGCCGTAGTTCATGACGTGGCCGAAGATGTCGGAAATGGCGTTAGAGGCATGGGGCATGCCGGGGCAGATGATGCCCCCGAAGTCGGCTTCGATCTGGTAGTCGATGTCATCGAAGTGAGCGTTGTGCTCGGGATGGCCCGACAGGGGGGGCATGATCCCGTTGCGGCAGTTCTCCCGGCCGTAGTAGTTGGCGTGCCAGAGGGGGTACTGGGAGTCGGCGAAGGCCTGGCCCGCCTGCTCGTAGGTGACATCGAGCCCGTGCAGCTCCAGGGCCCGGAGGAAGGTCATCTCGACGTAGAGGTCATCCTGATGGATGGAGTTGTCGACGAACCCAGGCTCCCACTCGCGGATCGGGTCATCCATGATGAGCCCCAGGTAGCGGAACTCGTAGGGCGCGCCGTAGCTGACGCCGATCATCTGTCCTGCCCAGGCGCCCCGGAGCTTGTCCTGGAAGGTATCCAAGTCGATGGTGCGGGCATCTTGGCCACAGGCGGGCAGAGCGAGCGGCACAGCGATGAGGGCAGCGATGGCGAGGCAGAGCCTTCTCATCCAAAAAACCTCCTCGGAGGGGTGAAACTCCGAGGAGGCTACGTCGGGGTGGGGCGCGGGACCTGCAAGGGGGGTGACTACAAGACCTCGCGCTCGAAGGCGATGGGCGTCTTCTCGCGCACGAGTCGGTAGAGGTAGTTCATCTGGTTGCGGGCGGGTCGCTCGGGCCCGGGATCGCCCAGGGCGTCCTTGAGGCTCGAACGGGGATCGGTATGATCCAACCCGCCTGCCAGCTCGCGGACGGCAGGATGGTGGTCGTCGCGACGGCGGTCGGCAAACGTCTCGACTTCATCAGGGGCGAAGAGATGGTGGAGCATGCTCAGAAGGAAGAGCCAGTAGGGGAAGGATGGAGCCAGATCGCTGGTGAGGAGCTGCGGTGTGCTCTTCGCCTGCTCCAGCAGCGCATCCAGCGCGATCTTGTAGGTCTGGATGGTCTTGATCATGACGCGGGGGATCCATACGGCCGGCACCCTGGCGAGCAGTTCATCTATCTCTCGGTCGCCGGCGAAGTCCCTACCCAGGGCGTCATCGGTGTATCGCCGCACAGTCTCGAAGGCGAGGTCGAGCTTGTCCAGCGCCATCGGCTGCACCCCGGGCGTAGGCTGGATCTCGAAGTCTAGCTCCAGGAGCTTGTCCAGGTACCGGTAGCCGTAGTCGGCCATCAGCTCGTCGCCTCCCCGGAGGTGCTGCTCGTACTCGCCGCGGATGGCCAGGGCTGCCATGCGATGATCCAGTCCGAGTATGTAGGTCACCCGGTCGCAGGTCAGGTGGTTCTTGAACCACTCGAATAGGCGCACCATGTTGGGAGGCGAGCACCGGTCGAGGTCGTCGACGAGGACTACCAAGTGGCCGTGCTTGCCCACGATGCCGTCCACGAGTTGCTGCATCTGCTGATGCAGTGCCTCGGTTGCCGTGGGACAGAGGCCCAGCTCCTCGTCCTCTTTGCCTTTGGCCCGGTCGAGGATCGCCAGTACCTCCGCGATGGCGGGACCAATGTGAGGTACCGACCGCGCTGCCGACTTCAGCACAAGCATTCCCAGCTCACGTGCCGCACAACCCACCGAACGGCGCCCAATTCTGATCGAAGAGAAGTCCGGCTTAGTGCCACGCCATGGGTAGTTTCTCTCGTCCCCGAGAGCACGTACCATCCCTGCGGCTAGATCGCCCTCGGCTTCGTACTCCCATGAGCGGAAGCAGCATACTGCGAGGCGGGCTGAGTCAGAACCCATGCTCGGCTCGACGGTGTCCAGGTATCTGCCGATCTCGTTGAGCAGATGCGTCTTGCCCGAGCCCCACCGACCGAACACCCCGATGACGGAGGGTGCCGCATCTGCACCGTCGAGTGCCATGTGCTCCACGAGCTTTGCTGCCACCCTGTCCATTCCCAG
>WJIW01000305.1 GCA_014730065.1 Armatimonadia bacterium
CCTGCACCCTGTGCTTCGCCGCCGTCGAGCTTCAGCGTGTGCTGAGGATGATGACCGGCGGGAAGGACGACTTCGAGGTGGCCACACCCGAAGAGGCATCGGCCACCGGCGACCGGATCCACATCATCATCGACGGCGACGGCAAGCCCGAGAGCTACCGTATCGAGTCCGAGGACACGCCACAGGGCCGGGTGACCCGCATCATCGGCGTCGATAGAGTCGGCGCCCTCTACGGTACCTATGACCTACTCCACCGGCTGGGCGTGCGCTGGCTCGCGCCGGGGCCATTGGGTGAGGAGATACCGCGTCTCCCCGGTGGCGGGATACCGCTCATCGAGGCCCAGGAGACGCCCGACTTCCGGCTGCGGGGCTTCCACGCCTGGGAGGACCGGGGCGACGAGGACTTCCTGCTCTGGATGGCCCGCAACCGGATGAACTACTGGTGTGTCGCCCAAACGGGCCATGCCCTCATGCGGAAGCTGGGGATCATGATGGCCGCGGGCGGCCACGTGATCCAGTCCATGTACATCAACCCCACCGATCCGTACCCCTATGAGCCAGCCGACGACCCTTACCCACCGTCACCCACGCCCGGGGGCGACGCCGATGGCGATGGAGTGCTGACGTACGCCGAAGCTCACCCCGAGTGGTACGGGCTCATCGACGGTGAGCGCACGCCCGACATTCGGGGCGACATGGGGGTGAACTACTGCACCTCCAATCCCCACGCCACGGCCGAGCTTGTGAAGGGTCTCGTCGACGATCTCTCCGACGGTCACTGGCGCGACGCCGATGTGGTCAACGCGTGGATGCTCGACTGGGGCAGGTGGTGCGAGTGCGAGGCTTGCCAGCAGCAGGGCTCCCATACCGACCGGAACTTGCTGGTCGTCCACGCCCTTTCCGAGGGTATCAAGGCAGCCCAGCGTGAGGGGAGGATCAACCGCCGGGTGACCTTGCTCTTCCTCGCCTATGCCGACGTGCTGGAGCCGCCCACCAAGCCCCTTCCAGGCGGCTTCGACTACGACATGTGCATCGCCACGTACTTCCCTATCGTGCGGTGCTACGTCCACGAGTTCGATGCACCTGGCTGTGACGTGAACCGCCGGTACGCCGAGCACCTGCACGGCTGGGCCGTCGATCCCCAGCGTCACTACCGCGGCCAGCTCTGCATCGGCGAGTACTACAACGTCTCCCGAACCAAGTGCCTGCCCGTGGTCTACAAGACGACCATGGCGAGGGACATCCCCCACTACCACGACCTGGGCGCCCGGCTCTTCCACTACATGCATGTGACCACCGACAACTGGGGGAACAAGTCGCTGACGAACTACCAGCTCGCCCGCCAGCTTTGGGATCAGGACGTGGACGCCGCGGCCGTGGTCGACGACTTCTTCGCCGCTCGGTACGGGCCCGCCGCGGCGACCATGGGCGTCTTCTACAACTCCCTGGAGACCATGCTCGAGAACGTCTCCGCCCTCCGCTACCGCCTGGCGCCCCGCCTGAACTCGGGCCAGCTCCCGCTCTTCGTCGATGATCATCTGCGCTACGACGAGCGCCCGCCCGGCGCGGGGCCGTCTCTGAGGGCGATGCTCGCCGCCGCGGAGCGATGTGAGGCCGCCCTAGCCAGCATCGACCGTGATCGCTTGCCCGAGCGTATCCAAGGCCGCATAGCCGAGGATGAGCGGCTGTTCCGGTACGGTGAGCGGACGCTCCGGCTGTACGACGCCATGGTGCGGACCTACCGGGCCATGGATGCCGACCGCATGGACGAGGCCCGTGCCGCCTGCCGCGAGGCCCGGCGGTATGCTGACCTGCTGCGCGCGGACACGACCTCGGCGAGCCTCAGCTCCAGTCACGCCAGCTCGCCCAACGCCCTGGCCGCGACTTTGGTGACCGCCGGCCTGACGGCTCTTCAGTGGAAGCTGGGTGTCGTCCGGCCCGAAGGCGAGCCGCCGCGTCTCGATGCCGACGGCCTGATCATCCATGGCGATGAGATGGTCGGCGGCGGCGGGCCTCGCTTCGGTTATGGGCTGAGGATCTTCCCCGAGCGCAGGGAGGTCGCGGCCCGGGGTAACTACGTGTACGCGGCCTCGAACTTCCCCGAGGATCGGCTGGTCGGCTGGTTCACCGTCGAGGGCGCGCCACCGGACCGGCTGCTCCTCGACACGCGCGGCCTGGCGTATCCCGCCGACGGCGGCGAGCCGGTCCCCATGAGCATTCGCATCAATGACGTCGTCGTCTTCGAAGGCCCGGCGCCCTTCGATGACCGCGAGCTGACCCCGCTCCATCTCGAGTTGCCCGGCAAGGCTCTGAAGCCCCGCGTGAACCGCCTCGAGATCCGCAACGAGACGCCCGAAGGGCCCACCGGCAACCGGCCCTGGCTGGGCGTCGACGCGGTGCGGCTGAGGGTGGTGCGCTGAGATCGCTCTGTAACAACGGTGCTGAACAGGGCTCCTGACTTGTAGGGCCGGGGACACGCACTGGAGGCCTGCTATGCGTGGCGCGCAACTGCGCGGCGCGTCTCGGGGTAGCCGTTACTGACCGCGAGAAGCTAGGCCGGTGCGTCCCGGGCGAGCCCATCGCGGGGTGATACAGAGATGCCGAGTAGATCTGCAGACGCCTTGAGCGAAGCCTGGAAGGAGGCAGGCTTCTGCGCGCCACGCCTCCGCTTCTTCTGGCCCGCCAAGCCCGCTTCCCCCCTTCTGATGCGCATGAC
>WJIW01000306.1 GCA_014730065.1 Armatimonadia bacterium
CTGCTCACCTCGCTCAAGGAGCTGGTGAACCTGGGCCTGACGGGGCCTCGGGCCATCAACCAGCTCCTCAGCAAGGGCGCCCATGGCCAGTTCTCGGCCCAGGTCCAGCACCGTGGCCTCGACGAGTTCGCCGACCACATGGACAAGGTGGCCAACCGGCTGGCCTACAGCTTGGTCGTGTCGGCCAGCATCGTGGGCTCGTCCATCCTCATCCAGGCCGACGTGGGTCCAGCCTGGGGCGGCGTCCCCCTCTTCGGTGTCATCGCCTGGGCCATCTCGGGCGTCCTCGGTGGCGTGCTGCTCTGGAACATCCTCACATCGGGGAGGCTGAGATAGCCGTGGGCTCCCGCCCGGACTGGGACGCACCCCTGGAGAGCGACGAGAGGCCCGACCCCACCGCCCGCATCAAGATGTGGGTGTGGATCTCCATACCCGTCCTGCTGGCGCTGCTCGTGGGCTTCTGGCTGGTCCGAGCGGTGCCCGAGGAATACGAGAAGCTCCGGGCCAAGGTCAGCGACGAGACGCTTACCGACCGGACCGAGCGCATGGCAGCCGCCATCGCCCAGTACCACCGGCACACCGGGCGCTACCCCGGCGCGCTGGAGGACCTGGTCTCCGAAGACGGCCCGGAAGGGTACCAAGGCCCCTACCTCCCACACCTACCAGCGAACCCCGCGACGGGCGACGCCTCCTGGGATTACGACCCAGACACGGGAGAGATCACCGACCCCACCGGCCGCTGGGCGCGAACGGTCGAGCCGCCGTCGCTGGAGTTCAGTGATACCAACCTGGACTGGGGCGTCGCCCCACTGCCCGAAGGCAGGTCCATCGTCGCCGGCGGGCCATCGCGCTTCGCCCCGCGATCCGACCGGCCGGTCCTGATCCACTACTTCGGCGACAACGATGCTCATCTCTCTCGGAACCTACGGCAGCTCGAAACCCTCGCCGACTCGGGCACCCAGGTGGCGGCCGTGCTGGTGCGCGCGGAGCGGACCTCCCCGCGCAGCCGGGCCAGCGTCCTCGGGGGGCTCGATCCCAGCTACCCCGTACTGGACGTAACCGACCGCGGGGACGAGATACTGGCCGCCATCGGCTCCGACCGGACCCCCATCACCCTCCTCACCGATGGTGAGCTGAACCGCCGGGCCCGTCTCCATGGCCCCGTCACGCCCGATGCCCTCGATCGGGCCATGGACCAGGTGTGGGATGTCTACGAGGTGGCACGCATGGGCCAAGTCGAGCGGCCCGCCCAGGCTCCCGATCGGGAGCCCGAGCCGCCGCCCGATCCCGGCCCACCTGTTTCGGCGCCCTAGCCGCCGAGCACGAGATTGCCCAGCAGCTCCAGCGGCACGCCCTCCGGCGACTCCACGTTCAGCGGCCCTCGGGTGTGGCAGCCCATGAGCGTGGCTCCACCACACTCCTCGCTCAGAGACAGGTGGGTCCCTCTGCCACGGAAGATACATGACTGCATGGAGAGTGTTCCCGCCGAGAACTCAACGGCCGGTACGCCCTCGCCGGGGATGTCCCACTGGACGAAGTTGCACTGGTTGAGACTGACCTGCCCGGGGCCAGCGTTACGGATGACCCGACGGTGCGGGCCCCAGAAGGCGCAGTTGGTGAGCTGCACCACGCCCGTATGGGCTTGGCTGATCTCGAAGACCGCCTCGCTGGCGGGGGAGCCCACGAACTGGCCGTTGGTGATCAAGAGGCCCGCGGGCTGGGTCTCCTCCACAAGCACCGCCGTCACGGCCCAGTCGGCGGCGATGCCGAGGAAGTCGCCGTTGGTCGCCCCGGTGATGCCCCGAGAGCTGTTGTAGAACCGGTAGCCGATATTGGCGCCATAGCTGAAAGTGTTGACCATCATCTCCCAGTCCGAGCGTCCGATCTCGAAGGCTACCAGGTTCGCCTGGAGATGGCTCATCAGCGTACCGATGCCCTCGCCGGTGGGCGCATTCGGCGCCCCGCACCGCGTCCAGGCGTTGGGGTTGAAATGGACGTTCTCCACCCGGCCGATGTCCGTGCATTGATCGAGGCTTACGCCGATGTTCAACGGGCAGCCGTAGACGTTGCGAACGTAGTGCATCTCATGGCCGTATGTGCCGAAGTCGATGCACCAGTAAGGGTTGGAGAAGGTGCAGTCGATGACGTTGAGGTGGGTTCCCTGTCCCTGGACCGTCCAGGGGTAGGGCTGGATGTCGTTGACGTCCTGCTCGGGGTAGAAGACGGTCACGCCCTGGAGCGTGGAGCTCTCGCCCAGCATGAACTGGGGCGGGCCATCGGTCTGTCCCTCACCCCAGTACACCTCCAGCACCGTGCCGCGATCGAGCGAGGAGTAATGGGGCCCCGCCCACTGACCACGGAGGGTCACGCCCGCGGGGATGGTCAGGGGGCCGCGCAGCGGGAACCGGCCCGAAGCCAGCTCGACGACCCCGCCGCCAGCTTCGGCGCAGGCATCGAGGGCGCCCTGGATGGCGGGCGCGCAGTCCGGTGCATCGGCCGCGCCTCCGGTCAGCTCATCCACCCCCAGGGGCGGTCCGATCAGCCGGCAGGCGATCATCGCATGTAGGGTCAGGTTACCGATCATGGCTCATCCACACCTTGTCTCAATGGGGTGGTGCGGCATTCACCTGGGACGGGGAATCGGCCTTCGTGGCCCGTGACCCTGGCGACCTTCGGGCGTCGAGAGGGGTCCGGCCAGGCGGAGGGGCAGAAAGGTGAAACCCCGAACCTGGCTCGGGCGTATCCATGGTGGTGTCAGTGAGGAGACGGGCGTCCGCGCACGCCCCCGCCTCGGTCGTACGGCCATTCGTGCACTATCCCGGAGGTGCTGCGTGACGTGGACGACATGAACCAGGCGAACGGACCTCGACTTCGCGCTCAGGAGCGGCCGGAGGTCGTCAAGCGGCGGAGGCGCAGGCGCATCACATGGGCCGTGGTCATCGTCGTCGTGATCGGCGGCGGCGTGTGGTGGACCATGCAGAAGCGGGCCCTGAGGGCCTTGGCCGAGCAGCAGCAATGGGAAGAGCGAGTCGTCGAGCTGGCCGACGTGGAAGTAGTCGTGTCCGAGCGCGGCATCGTGGAGCCCCTCTCCCAGGTGATTGTGAAGTCCCAGGTGGCCGCAGAGGTCCGGGAGATCCTGGTAGAGGAGGGCGACGAGGTCACCGAGGGCGATGTCATCGCCCATCTGGATGAGTCCCGTGTGCAGCAGGACGTGGACAACCGCGCCGCCCAGGTCGACTCCGCCCTGGCGGGGGTCGAGAGGGCGTCGCTGGTGCTCTCTCAGACGCGGGACGTTAGCCAGGCCCAGCTCACCAGCGCGCGAGCTGCGGTGCAGTCGGCCGAGGCCGCGTTGTCGCTATCCATCGAGGGGCAGCGTCCCGAGGAGATCGTCCAGGCCGAGCAGCGGGTGGCGCAGCGCGAGGCGGATCTCCGCGCCGCCGAAGCTCAGCTCGAGGAGCTGCGTCGCGGTTTCCGGCCCCAGGAGATCGCGGAGCAGGAGATGGCCGTGGCCCAGGCCGCGTCTCAGCTCAGCCAGGCGAGGGAGAGCCTAACGGCGCTCCAGCAAGGCAACCGCCCCCAGGAGATAGAGCAGGCCCGGGCTCGGCTGCGTCAGGCCGAGATGAGCCAGGCCGCGGCCCAAGCCAGCCTGAGGAAGCTGAGGGCAGGCAACCGGCCCCAGGAGATAGCGCAAGCCAGGGCCGAGCTGAGTAGCGCCACCGCCCAGCTCGACGAGGCCGAGGCGACCCTGTCTCGCCAGGTCGAGCTAAAGGACGCCGGGTACGCCTCGGCCCAGGCCGTGGATACCGCTAGGGCCTCGTATCTTGCCGCTCGCGCCCAGGTGGAGTCGCGCCGCCAGGCGCTGGATCTGCTGCAGGAGGGGTCACGCTCGGAGGACATCGCCGCAGCCGAGGCCGACTTGGCCCGCGCCGAAGCCAGCACCGAGGCGGCCCAGGAGGAGCTGGAGCTCCTGGAGGCGGGTCCGCGCGCCGAGGACATCGAGCAGCAGCGCCAGGCGGTAAGGGCCGCCGAGGCCACCCTCGCCAGCCAGGAAGCCCGGCTGAGCATGATGGTCGAGGGCACCCGCGAGGAGCAGATCCGCCAGCAGGAACAGGCGGTGCGCCGCAGCGAGGCCGCCCTTCAGGAGGCCGAGGCCGGGTTGCGGGTCGCTCGGCTGGGCTCCCGGGAGCAGGAGATCACCCAGGCGGCGTCCTCGCTGACCGATGCCGAGGCGGGTCTGGATCAAGCCGAAGCGGGCAAGCTGGATGCCGCCGTTCGGGCCCAGGACATCGTGGACGCTCGCGCCCAGCTTCAGTCGGCGCGAACTCAGCTCCTGCGTGCCCAGGAGGACCTTCAGGACTGCACCGTTCGAGCGCCGATGGGCGGCATCGTGTTGAGCCGCCACGTGGAGCCGGGCGAGCTGGCGGCCTCGGGAACCACCGGGCTGGGCGAGGGAACCCCCCTCGTGACCGTCGGCGACACCAGCCGCCTCGTGGTGAAGCTCCAGGTCCACGAGGTGGACGTGGTCAACCTCCGCACGGGGCTGGCCGCGGAGATCCGCTTCGACGCGATCCAGGGCGAGGTGTTCGATGGCACGGTCCTGGAGATCGCGCCCCAGAGCACCGCCGTCAGTCAGGAGCAGGCCGCGGGGCGGACGGAGGGCCCCGCTCAGGCGGGAGTGGTCACCTTCGAGGTGAAGATCGTCGTCGACAGTGGCGATGGCCGCATCCGGCCGGGCATGTCGGCCGGGGTCAAGGTCATCTGCGATTCGGTCTCCGACGTACCCACCGTTACCCTAGCGGCCCTGCACAGTGAGGACGACCAGACGTACGTTCTGACATCCATCCCGCCCGAGGGCGGAGAGCCGGTCCGTCAAGAGGTGGAGCTGGGGATGCGGGGCGCATCGATCGTGGAGATCGAGAGCGGCCTCCAAGCAGGCGACACGTATCTGATCAAGAAGCCCGAGACCACCTTCGAATTCGGGCCAGGCGGCTAGCGCCGGGGAGTGAGCCATGAACGTCGGCGAGTCGGTAGGCATCGCCCTGGACTCGATCCGGGGCAACAAGCTCAGGTCCATCCTGACCATGCTCGGTGTGGTTATCGGGGTGGCGGCCATGCAGACCATGGTGGCCCTCATCGAAGGCGCCAAGCAGAACATCATGGAGAGCCTACAGGGGTTGGGGGCTCAGTCGATCTACGTCGTCGGTCAGCCCTTCGACCCGGAGGAGGCCCCGGAGACCGAATGGCGCGGCCACTCCAAGGGGATCCGTATCTCCGACGTTGCGGCACTCGCCCAACTCGAGGGGGTCAGGGAGGCGCGGCCACAGATAATGGGTCTTCGGCTGCCCGTGACGGCGGGGGATGAGTCTTACGAAGCGGAGATCGCAGGCGTCTCCCCACGGGAGGCCGACACCACCAACATAGAGGTGGTCGCCGGCCGGTTCTTCGTGCCCTCGGATATCGACATCTTCGCCAAGGTGGCGGTGCTGGGAGCCGAGGTGAAGACGGAGCTGTTCGGCGACGATTCGCCCTTAGGCCAGACGGTCACGATCAACCAGAACGCCTATGAGGTGATCGGCTTCCTAAAGGCCCGAGGAGGCCAGGGCCGGGGCGACGATGTGGACCGACGCGTCTACGTTCCCTTCACGACCGCCCAGAAGAGGCTGCTCGGGAGCGATCAGGTGCCCGTCATCGTGGTTGAGGCCAAGGACGGGGTCGATCTCAATGAGCTGACGGCGACCATCAAGACGGAGATGAAGGCCCTCCACTCCAATGTGGAGGACTTCCAGACCATTAGCCAGCTCGCCATTCTCGAGACGGTTCAGCGCACATTGTTGATCTTCCAGATCATCCTGGGAGGCGTGGGGGGGCTGTCGCTGCTCGTCGGCGGCATCGGGATCATGAACATCATGCTGGTGACCGTCACCGAGCGCACCCGGGAGATCGGCATCCGCAAGGCCATCGGCGCCAAGAAACGGGACATCCTCGCCCAGTTCGTCGTCGAATCGGGGGTGCTAGCCGGCTGCGGAGGCATCATCGGGATCCTATTTGGCCTGATGCTCACCAGCGCCTTCGGCTCCCTAAACGAAGACATCCCCTTCCACGTTCCGCTGTGGGCCATGTTCTTCAGCTTCGGGTTCGCCTTCGCCGTCGGAGCCTTCTTTGGTATCTACCCAGCCATCCGAGCGGCCAATCTGGACCCCATCGAGGCGCTGCGCTATGAGTAGTCACATGGGAGGGCTTATGAGACTCGCTACACCACTGATCATCCTCACCGTCGCTCTCAGCGGAGCATCCCTGGGCCAGAGCGAGGTCGAGCCCGTCCCGTCGGAGCTGGAGGCCGCCGCCGGGGCCGTAGGCGGGGACACGTCCCACAACGCCGAGGACGGCGTGTTGTCGCTAGCCGACTGTCTCGCCATCGCGCGCATCGCCCACGAGGACACTATCATCGCTCGGGAGGAGGTGGTGGCGGCATCGGCTCAGCTCGAAGGTACCGAGGCGGCCCAGTACCCCCGGGCCGACATCCAAGGCGACGTGCGGCTGGGTAACTTCGGGCCGCGGATCGTCGATCCCGGCGGCTCGGGCACCATCGTGCAAGACACCACTAACGCCGAGGCGTACGTTAACCTCACCTGGCAGATCCTCAACCCGCGTAGGAGCCGGCTGATCGAGCGGGCCAAGCACGTCGAATCCCAGACCCGGGCCGCGTCCAAGGCTCGGCTGCGCGACCTGGACCTGTCGGTAGCCACCGCCTTCATCGACCTGATCCGGGCCCAGGAGCTCGTTCGGATCCAGCGGGACATCCTGGGGATCGACGAGGAGTCGCTCCGCATCGCCATGGTCAGGCAAGAGGTCGGGGACGGCACCGAGGTGGAGACGGTCCAAGCCCGGGCTCAGGTTGCCCTGGTGGCCCAAGCCCTGCTTGCGGCCGAGAACGCCGTGGATACCGCGCGGCTCAACCTGCTGGCCTCGATGGGTCTGGAGGAGGACCCCGGCGTGGAGTTCGTCGCGCCGGATCTGCCCCTGGCGCTGGAGCCACCGAGCCTTACCACCTGCTTGGAGCGCGCCTATGCCACCCGCCAGGACATCGTCCAGCTTCAGCGCGCGCTGGACATCTCGGGCGTGGACGTGAGTCTGGCCCGACTGGGCGCGCGGATCAGCTACGATGCCACAGCGAGCGCGTACACCACGGCCTCCTCGGGCTTCAGCAACGTGACATGGCAGGTGGCCTTCACCGCGACCATCCCCCTCTTCGACGGCGGTGCCGCGTCGTCGGAGCTGGACGCAGCCGAGGCCCGGGAGATCATAAGCAAGGCCCAGTTGTCGAGCACCTTGCGAGCGGTCTGGCAGGATGTGACCGAATCCTACCGGGACTGGGAATCCGCTCGCGAGCAGGTTTTCGCCGCGAGCTTCGCCGCCGACGCCGCCCTGCGCAGCTCGGACCAGACCCAGGCGTCCTTCGAGGCGGGCGTGTCTTCCTTCTTCGAGACCCTCAACGCCCGGCTGCAGTACGTCCAGGCCCGGCAGCAGGTGGCCGACGCCGAGGCCGCCTACCTACGAGCGGTGTGGAGTCTCGACCGCGCCTGCCCGGGCGCCCTGGTCGGCGTCAATCCACTCTCCGATGGCGCGACTCGCCTGGACGATCTGCTGGCCGAGGCCGAGCGCACCCCGCCTCCCGATGACGACACGCCGCCAGCACCGGGGGGTGCCGACTGATGCTGTTCGGGAAGCGCGAGGATGGGCCCGACTCGCAACAGGGCGCGAGCCTGCTCGAGCTGCGGGAGGCATGGAAGGTCTACGACCTGGGCGAGGTGGAGGTCTCGGCCCTGCGGGGTATCAGCCTGACCATCGAGCGGGGATCCTACGTTTCGATCATGGGCCCCTCGGGAAGCGGCAAGTCCACCATGCTCAACCTGCTGGGCTGCCTGGATCGACCGACCCGGGGCGATGTCTTGATGAACGGTACCTCCATCGCGGACCTGGAGGATGACGAGCTGGCCGAGATCCGGCTTCGCACCATGGGCTTCGTCTTCCAGAGCTTCCACCTGCTCGCGCGGCGCTCGGCACTGCAGAACGTCATGCTGCCCCTGGTCTACGCGGGCCGGGGCCGAGATATGGACAAGGCCGTTTGGGCCCTGGAGCGCGTGGGGCTCGGCGACCGGATCGAGCATCTGCCCAACCAGCTCTCGGGAGGTCAAGCCCAGCGGGTGGCCATCGCCCGGGCCATCGTGAACGACCCGGAGATCATCCTGGCCGACGAGCCGACGGGCGCCCTGGATACCAAGTCCGGCGCCCAGATCCTGGAGACTCTCGAGGAGCTGAACAGCCAGGGCATCACCGTCATCCTGGTCACCCATGAGCCCCATATCGGCCAGCGCGCCAGCCGGGTCCTCAGATTCCTCGACGGCGAGATCGTGGCCGACGCCCGCGGCGAAGCCGTCTCCTCCGTCGCCACAGCGGTGCACGGCACCTGACCCCTGGCCGTCAGCCTGACTACGACGCAGATCGACGCCGTCTGTTTGTCACAGCGACTGGATGAGGGGCAAGAACCGTGGCAAGTACCCCATAGAGGAAGGTCGGGCCAGAATCTCTCCCATACCGGGGACGCGGAAGGGGCGTGGCAGCCAATGATCGACTCCCCCACCCTATCCAGCTACGACCGCGCCAACCTGATACGCTGGCTATGCCTGGTTCTGGTGGCCGTCATCTTCCTGATTGGAATGGGTCTGTGGGCGCCGCCGCCCAGCCAGACGGCGAGCCGGGCCGCCGCCACCCAGCGCGCCGACCGCGCAGCGGATACCGGCACAGCCACGGTGGCCCTGCCGCCCGCATCGAGCGACCGGTCGCCGTAGCTCGGCCCTCGCTCGCTGCCGCGGAGCGTCAGACGCCGACGCGCTCGCACCAAGCGTGGTAGCGGTCCTCCAGGTCCTGGGCCTTCTCGGGCCGGTCCTTGGACAGGTCGTGCAGCTCGGTCCGGTCGGCCTCCAGATCGTACAGCTCCCATGCCCCCTCCGAGTCGGCCACCAGCTTCCACCGGCCGTTACGGATCCCTCGGTTGCCGTAGTGCTCCCATGCCAGAAACTCGTGGGGCTCCCGGGCGCCTCCCTCTACGACGGGCACAAGGCTCCGCCCCTGGAGCGGACGGACGGCCCGTCCCCCATGCTCCTGGGGGTACTCGGCCTCGGCGAGATCGAGGCATGTGGCCATGATGTCGATGACGTGCCCCGTCTGGCTGGTCCACGAGCCGGGCTCGATGTGGCCCGGCCAGTGGGCGATCAGTGGCGTGGAGATCCCGCCCTCGTGGATCCAGTGCTTGAACTGCCGGAAGGGCGTGTTGCTGGCATTGGCCCAGGAGAGGCCGTAGCTCATGTACGAGTCCTCCCGGCCGCACGGCACCCCGTTGTTCCGGCGGTCGAAGCCGAGGGGGCCCGACTCGTGACAGGCGCCGTTGTCGGAGAGGAACAGGACCAGGGTGTTATCCGCCTGGCCGTTCCGCTCCAGCGCATCGAGGATCCGGCCGATGCCCCGATCCATGCACTCGATCTGGGCGGCATACACCGCCATCTTCAGCTCCATCAGGTCCTTGTCTTCCACGTCGCGCCAGGGGAGCGCCCGGTGATCTCGCGGCGACAGGTCCCACGCGGGGTCGATGATGCCCATCTCGACCATGCGCTCGTACCGCTCGTTCCGGAGCGTGTCCCACCCCTTGCGGTACCGTCCACGGTTGCGCTCGATGTCCTCGGGCCAGGCGTGGAGGGGCCAGTGGGGTGCGGTGTAGGCGACGTAGTGCAGGAAAGGCTCGCTGGACTCGCCGTGCCCATCGATCACCTCCACAGCGTGGTCGCTGAAGGCGTCGGTCATATAGAAGGAGCCGTCGGTGGGCTGCTGCCAGACTTCGTCCCGACGCACCAGTTGGCGCTTGACGCCGGGGGCCTTGGTCTTCTCGATGTTCCAGTAGTTGGCTCCCCCGTTGACCAAGCCGAAATAGCGCTCGAACCCGCGGTTCAGGGGCCAGTGGGGCTTGTGCTCGCCCACATGCCACTTGCCGGACATGTAGGCCCGGTAGCCCGCGGGCCGGAGGGCCTCGGCCAGTGTGACGGTATCGGGCGCCAGGTAGCCCTGGTAGGGACCCGATCGGGAGTCGTCGCCGTGGACCATCCCGCCCATGCCCGCCATGTGAGGGTAGGTGCCCGTCAGTAGTGCCGCCCGGGTGGGGCAGCAGCGCGCGGCGTTGTAGAACTGGGTGAACCGCATTCCGCCCCGAGCGAGGCGGTCGATGTTCGGGGTGGGGATCTCACCCCCGTAGCATCCGATGTCGGAGTAGCCCATGTCATCGCACATGATGACGACGATGTTGGGCCGTCGCTCGGTGGGCGGCTGACCCCAAGCGGCTGCGGACAAGCCGATCGCCCCCGCTCCCATGGCTGCGCTGCGAATGAAGGTGCGCCGCGTAACTTGCGACATAGGCAAGCTCCCCGTGGCGAACGTTCGCCACGGGGAGCCGAAGGCCTGCTACCGACGTGTGACCCTAGCTAATGGACCTTGAACTCGGCGATCATGGCGGACAGTGACTGCGCCGACGCGGACAGCTCCTCCGCTGACGCCGCCATCTCTTCCGAGGAGGCCGTCTGCTCCTCGGAGCTAGCGGAGGCCTCTTCGTTCGCTGCCGTGTTCTGCTCGACGATGGCCGCGATGTTGGTGACCGAGTCCGTGACCTCCCGGGAGTTGCCAGCCATACTGTCGGCGATGTCGGTCTGGCGTGCGGTGATGTCGGCCATCTGGTCAACGGCACCGGCCACCTCACTCACCCCGGCGGTCATCTCCTGTGCCGATGCAGCGACAGTTCCGATCATCTCGTTGACCTGTTCCACCGACGCGAGGATGCTCGCGAGGGCCTCGCCTGCTTCGCGCATGATGCTGACGCCCTGGTCCGTCTGCGCGGTACCTGCCTCCTGGGCCTTTACCGCCAGATCTATGCCAGCCTGGATCTCCTTGACTATTGCCGTGATCTCGCCCGTGGAGGACGATGCGCGCTCCGCGAGCTTCCGAACCTCTTCGGCGACAACAGCGAAGCCCTTGCCGTGCTCTCCCGCACGTGCAGCCTCGATGGCCGCATTCAAAGCCAAGAGATTGGTCTGCTCAGCGACGTCTTCGATGACGCCCACGATCTCACCGATGGCCTCAGACTGGCGGCCCAATTCGGTGATACGCATCATCGACTCCTTGGCGCTCTCCTGAATGGCAGTCATCGCGTCCACGCCGGCGTTGACTCCGCGGGCTCCCTGCTGTGCCGTCTCGGAGGACGTGGCGGCGGCGCCGGCCACCTGCTCCGCCAAGCTCGCAACCTGCTCTGCCGCCTGCAGCATGTCCTGCGTGTTCGCTCGTGTGTTGTCGGCGACTTGGGTCTGAGTCTCCGCCCCCTCCGCCAACTCGCGAATGCCTTGGTCCAGCTTCTCGATCTGGGAGACGATTGACTGGATGCGCTCGGTCTGGTTTTGTGCGCCAGTCGCCACCTGCTCAACTACCTCGGACAAGCTGGAGGCCGACTTCGCCGACTCCGACGCGGTGGCACCCACCTGCTGGCTGGCGGCCGATACGGAATCCGCGGCATTCGTCGCGGTGGCCATCATGCTGCGCAGCGTCTCACATGTCTGGTTGAAAGACTCGCAGAGATAGCCCAGCTCATCCTCGCTGGTTACGGCCACCTCGTGAGTTAGGTCCTTCTCGCGTAGAGAGCGCATACCCCCGACGACGCGTTTGACCGCGCCAGCGATGGCTGCCGACAGGGCGAACCCCGCGCCAGCGGCGATCAGGGCGGCAACTACGCTGAGGATAACCATGTTCCGCAGCCCAGCGGCCACGCGGGCGTCAGTGGCTGCCTGGGCGTCGCTCAGCTGCTTCGCCTGAAGGGCCGATAGATCGGTGAGGGCGAGATCCATCTGGCCCACAAGGGGTCGCAAGTCCTCGCGCAGCACCTTCCTGGCCCGACGGGCATCGCCGTCCGCGGTGGATGCCGCCCTGCGCTCCAGGTAGGCGTCGTACTCCTCCTGCAGTAGTTGGAGCTCCGCCCTAGCCGCCGCCGCCGCTTCGCTGTCCTCTCCTGCAACCTGAACCGCCTCGGCCACTGCCTGGCGTGCATCATCGATGCGTGTTTCGTAGACGGCATCCTGGACCTGTGCGCGTGAGCGCTCGACTACCGTCGCCTGCACCGGCTGCGCCTGGTCCCAGAGCTCCGCGAACTGCCCCAGCAACTCGGTGCCCCGGGCGGATAGGTTGGCCGACTGGAGCGCAGTTAGTCGCTCCTCCATCAGGGCCTCCTGCTCGGAGATGGCGGACTCGTACTCGGCCATTTTCTCCTCGGACTCAGCCAGCACGTGGTTGAGCGTCGCCCGGTTCCAGGAGATCAACTCGACGTTGAGTTCGCTGGCGAGCATAGCGGGAGTGAATTCGTTCGCGCTGATCGAGTTCATCTGCGCGTTGATGCTGCGCATGCCATCGGTGGCAGCCTTCCACAGGTTTACGCATATCCGGACCGGCATTGTCCGATCGGGGGATTCGCTGTCCCAAGCTCCAGCGAGAGCAGCCGGGCGACACACCGGCGTGCCACCCGCCTCGCTCCACCGGCTAGGCCATAGACCGGGCGCCTACGGGCCGCCATCCTCGGGGTAGTAGTTGCGCTGGATCTCCAGGGCCTTCTCGATGTCGCCGGGCTCGATGGCGCCCATCTCGACCAGCAGCTCGCCGATGTACTTGCGGGTGCTGGCCTGCTTCTCCAGGGCCTCGTCGAGCTGCTCCACCGTGATCTTGCTCTGCTTCAGCAGGATCTGCCCGAAGAGCGGATGCCTGCCCGATACCTTGCCCTCGCCGACTCTCATGCGTAGCCTCCCCTAGCCTAGCATCCCCATGAGGTTCGGAGCGAAGTGCGCCAGTCCCTGCGGCCCCGCGGAACCCGCCATGCCGCGGCTTACCGGTCGCCGGCAGGCTGGGTGCTGACCAGCAACTCCGTCGCCTTCGTCACGCCCTCGCCCGTTCCGAAGAGGACCAGCACATCGCCCGCCAGCAGGGCCTCGTCGGGCGAGGGGTTGGATACTAGGTGCTCTCCCCGCTCGATGCCCAGGATGGTGACGCCGGTTCTTGCCCGAAGCTCCAGCTCGCGCAGGCTACGACCCACGGCGGAAGAGCCAATGGGCAGCGTGACCTCCTCCACGTCGGCACCCTTGAGCAGGCTACGCAGCGAAGGCCCTTGGCGGCGGCCGAATGTCGGCGAGCGCAGGAGGCTGTAGTGCTCCTGCCGGATGAAGCCCTGCTCGCGCTCCACGGCCCTGGGCGGCACGCCATAGGTCTCCATGACCAGCCCGACCATCTCGATGGCGGTCTCGAACTCCTCGGGGAGCACCTCGTCGGCGCCCAGGTCACAGAGGGCCTCCACATCGCCCAGGTACCGGGCCCGGGCGACGATGAGCAGATCGGGATTCAGGCGGCGGGCTTCGCTCACCACCTGACGGGCCCTGGCGGGATCGGGCACGCTGCTCACCAAGACCTTGGCCTGGTCCACCCGGGCGTGGCGGAGCACGTAGTCCCGGCCCGCGTCGCCGAACATGATCCGGGTCCCCTTGGCCCGCATGCTGCGGACGGTCAGCGGGTTCATCTCGACGGCCACATAGGGCACGCCGATCTGGTCGAGGACCCGGGCGACGCTCTGGCCCTGGAGGCCGAAGCCCACGATGATGACGTGGTCGTGCAGGCCATCGCAGGCATCGACCACGCCTTGCTCGGGCAGCAGGCAGCCACGCCCCAGCCCTCGCCTCTGGAGCCGGCGTGCCAGCCGCGGCGCGGCCAGCATCAGAAGGGGCGTGAGGGTCATGCTGAGTACGGTTACCGAAAGGAAGATCTGGTACCACTCGTCGTGCAGCAGGTCGTAGGTCATGGCCTCCCGGGCCAGGATGAAGGAGAACTCGCCGAGCTGGGCTAGCCCCAGTCCGGCGAGGAGAGCACTCTCCAGGCTGAACCTGAACACCAGGGCCAGCCCACCGATGAGGATCGCCTTCCCCAGCATCACGGCCACGGCGAGCCCAAGGGTCAGGAGCGGCTCCTGCACCCACAACACGGGGGTGACGAGCATGCCGATGGACACGAAGAACAGGCTGCTGAAGACGTCGCGCAGCGGGGTGACCGAGTCGAGGATCTCCCGGCCGTACTCGGTCTCGGAGACTACGATCCCCGCCAGAAAGGCGCCCAGCTCCAGCGACACCCCCGCTTTCCCTACCAGGAAGGCGGTGCCCAGGGCGACGCTCACGGTGGTGAGGGTGAACAGCTCCCGGCTCTGGGCCCGCACCACATGGTCCATGATCCACGGATACACGAACCGCGCGGCCACGAAGATGCCCGCCAGGGTGGCCAGGGTCTCGCCCACTCCCAGTAGGGCCGCTCCCGCGGTGTCGTCGGCTCCCGCGAGGAGGGGCAGGAGCAGCACCATGGGCACCACGGCCAGGTCCTGGAACAGCAGCAGGCTCATGCCGTACCGGCCGTGGGGTGCGCTAAGATCGCCCCGCTCCTCGAGCAGCTTGGCGACCACCGACGTTGAGCTAAGAGCGATGAGACAACCGAACAGCGCCCCGACTTGGACGCTCACCCCCAGCAGCGGCCCGATGGCGGCCATCACCACAAGGGTGATCAGAACTTGCAGCCCGCCGGCGCCGAACACCCAGAGACGCATCTTGACCAAGTCCTCCAGGGAGAACTTCAGGCCCGTGGTGAACAGCAGGAACAGGACGCCGATCTCGGCCATGGCCTCGATGCTCTCACCGTCGGAGACCAGTCCCAGGGCGCCGGGGCCGAAAGCCACACCCACGACGAGATAGCCGGCCACGGCGGGGATCCGCAGCCGGCGGAACACGAACACCGTGACCAGCGATAGGCCGATGACGGTGACGAGCTGTCCCAGAATCTCGGGGTTGGCCGGACTCAGCTCCTCTCGGCGGGATGCGTCGCTCTACTCCACCAGGGCTCCGGCGCCGCCGCTGTAGGCCTCGCGCTCCCAACGGAGCATGGCGTCGCGCTGCTCCTGGGAGAGCCCCTCGGTCCACTGGTGGTAGCGCTCCCAGTCGGTGCCGTCCTCTCCCTCCAGTGCCGAGCGGATGAAGGCATCGGTCTCCTCGCCCTTACCCGCGGCCTCGCCCAGCTCCCGGGCCAGGGGGATGAAGTCTGTGTAGAAATGCTGGCTCATCTCGTAGAAGCCATGCCAGTGGACGTAGTCGGGTCCCATCATGGCCGCACCGTGACGGGCTCGGCGACCCTCGTGATGCCACAGCTCGAAGTACAGGTAGTCCATCTCCTCGTTCATCGGCACATCGTCGATGATGCCCTCGTCGCTCAGGTACTCGTAGATGGCGATGAGGGGGTCGGCGTACTTCTCGTTGTACAGCTCCACAGCTTGATCGTACTGAGTGTAGAAGCTCTCGACCCAGTTCTGGCCATGGC
>WJIW01000307.1 GCA_014730065.1 Armatimonadia bacterium
GGCCTGGTTCCTGCTCCGCACAGAGGGCATGGCCATCGGGCTACCCGAGGCGCGCTGGACGGTGGACATGCCCAGCGCCACCGACGCCGTGGTCCATGTGCCCGACGTGGAGGTCAAAGAGGCCCGGCTCCGAGTGTGGGTCGCGGGCGCGGGCTCCATGCCGTCCATCAAGTTCGATGGCGAGAAGTTCATCGAAGGCGTGGAGGGCGACGTGGGCGGCGGCCGAGGGCCCGCCAAGCGCGTGGCCGCGGCGGACGTCACCGAGAAGTTCCAGGAGGGCGAGCGCCGGATCGAGCCCCAGGAGACCCGGTACGCCGCTCCATGCGCCGTGTCGGTGGAGACTATTCTGCCCGAGGGCTCGGGCAGGGAGCTGGTGATGGAGGCGGGCCGGGAGATCGCCTTCGAGGCTTCCCACCCCATGGGCGAGATCCTGACCATGTGGCCTCAGCTCGAGGAGATTCTGGGCACCGCAGAGGCCTCGCCCACGGCAGAGACAGAGGAGCCCATCGCCCCCACAGTCGCCGGTGAGGCCATCCAGGTCCCCCTGAGTTACTGGGCACGCCCCTCCGGCCCAGCGGGGGCGCCGCCCGTAGCCTGGACTCTGGATCCCGAGACCGGCCGCTGGTACGTGCTGCCCCGGCTCGAGGGCAGCGACGCCGGCCCCTCGGCCATGGCGAGCCTCGCCGTGGGCGAAGGAACGGCGCGGCTGGTGCTGGCCCTCGACTACGAGCTGGGCGACGACGGCTGGCCCCTGGAGTCGCTCTTGAGCATCAAGCTCCTGCCCGTCGTCGACCAGGCAGGCCCTGTGCTTCATCTGCCGGGCAATGGCGAGGGCGATGGATCGATCAGTGTCACCGCACCCGGGCCCGGTAGCGTGACCCTCTCGGGAGGGCCAGGCCAGGTCAGCGTGACCCTACGGCTGGCCCCGAACCAAGCGGGCAGCTACCGAGGCACGTTCGCCGACGTGCCGCCGGGAGCTTACCGTCTGCGATACGGGGACCAGGTGGAATCCGTGGCGGTGACTGGCGAAAAGCCCCAGGTTCGCGTGCGGCTCGGGCTGCCCTGATGTCTCTCGCGGGCACGTAGCGCTGCCTCGGAGCGGGGGCAAGCATATCGCCTTGGGCTCCTTTGCCTGGATCCGATCCCTAGACAGGTAGGCCGCAGGGCTGCCTTGACAACGCCCGATGGCCGCACCATAATAGTAATGATTATTGTTATGGGAAGGGCGCCATGACCTCCGACGGCTTCCGACTAACCCGGCAGAGGCGAGCCATCCTCGATGAGCTGCGCAAGGTCACCAGCCACCCCACCGCCGACGAGCTCTACGAAGCGGTACGGAGGCAGTGTCCGAATATCAGCCTGGGGACGGTCTACAGGAACCTGGAGACCATGAGCGCCAACGGGATCATCCGGCGGATCGACGTCGCCGGTCGGCAGATGCGCTTCGACGCCGACATCGAGCCTCACTACCACATCCGGTGCGTCCATTGCGGGCGGGTGGATGATGTGGGGAGCTCGACTTGGGACCGACTGGAGAAACTGGCCTCGGAGAGCACCGAATACGAGGTGCTGGGACACACCATCGAGTTCACTGGCGTGTGTCCCGCATGCAAAGAACGGGAGCGGTCCGGATGAGCGCAGCCGCCTCCCACAGCACAGGCAAGACTCCCACGCATGCCGTCCAGGCGACACCCGCCAGGCGGCTCGCCTTGCTGGAGGGCCTGTACCGGCGCCTGAACCGGCCGGAGATGATCGATCCCGATCCCCTCGCCATCGTTCGAGAGTTCGGCGACCCGCGTGATCGCGAGATCGTCGCCCTGATTGGCTCCTGTCTCGCCTACGGCAATGTCGTCACCATTATGGCGAGCATACGCGATGTGCTGGGGCGGATGGCCGGCGGGCCTCACCGGTACCTGACGAAGGCGAGTCCGAAGCGGCTCCACGATGACTTCGCGGACTTCAGGCATCGAGTCACTAGCGGCCCGGAGATGGCGTTCCTGCTTCAAGGAGCTCGGGAGGCCATCGCGGAGCACGGCAGTCTGGGGGCGGCCTTCGAGCAGGGCATCAGTGCTGACGAGCCCTCCCTCATGCCCGCCCTGGAGCGTTTCGTCGCCATACTGCGGCGGCCTCACGGCGGTGCCGCCTGGCATCTGCTCCCCTCCCCGGCATCGGGCAGCGCATGCAAGCGGATGAACATGCTGCTCCGCTGGATGGTGCGGCGCGACGCCGTGGACCCCGGCGGCTGGGCCGAGGGTATGGCGCCGGGCCTCGTGATGCCCGTCGATACGCACATGTTCCACACGGCCCGGGCCATGGGCCTGACCCAGCGCAAGACCGCCGACCTGAAAGCTGCTCTGGAGATCACAGAGGCCTTCCGGCGCTTCCGGCCCGACGATCCCGTCCGATACGACTTCGCCCTGACCCGACTGGGCATACGAGACGAGCTGACGCCCGACCAGTTTCTGGATCAATGGAGAGCGGACTAGCCGCCGGCCCTTGGGCCGCGGACAACGGAGCGATGCGGCACCTGGTGCCGACACAGACACCCAACCGGAGGAGATAGCACATATGGCAACCCTAGTGACCAAGCCTGCGCCCGGCTTCACCGCCACCGCGGTAATGGGAGACAACGAGATCAAGGACGTAAGCCTGAGCGACTACAAGGGCAAGTACGTGGTCCTGTTCTTCTACCCGCTGGACTGGACGTTCGTCTGCCCGTCGGAGATCGTGGCCTTCGATGAGGCCGTCGCCGAGTTCGAGAAGCGGAATTGCGTCGTTCTGGGCTGCTCGGTGGATTCCGAGTGGACCCACCTGTCGTGGAAGCGCGCGGCGAAGGACGAGGGCGGTATTGGGCAGATCAAGTTCCCGCTGCTGGCCGACCTGGACAAGAGCATCAGCCGCAAGTACGGCGTGCTTATGGACGACGCCGTGGCCCTCCGCGGCCTGTTCCTGATCGACAAGGAAGGCAACGTCCGCCACGAGACCATCAACGATCTGCCCCTTGGCCGCAACGTGCGGGAGGTCCTGCGGCTGGTCGACGCCCTGACCTTCGTCGATGACAATGAGGCCGAGGATCTGGTCTGCCCCGCGAACTGGGAGGCCGGCCAGGACGCCATGACCGCCTCGCCCGAGGGCGTGGCCGACTACCTGGGCAAGCACTGATCGGCAGCGGCGGCGACGGGGGCCTCGCGCCCCCTTCGCGCGTCTCGCCCGGCCACTCTCGATCCTGGGTTATAATGGCCTCGGTGTAGAGGAGTAAGCCAAACGCCCAATCTCGCAAGGTAGGAAAGAGGGTCCCCTAGTGGGTATCGATTTCAATGCGAACGAAGTGCTGCTCATGGCTGAGCGCATCGAGCAGAATGGCCAGAAGTTCTACCGAGGCGCTGTCCAGCGCACCGACGACCCAGAGAACAAGGAGCTGCTGCAGAAGCTGGCGGAGATGGAGGTCGAGCATGAGGCCACCTTCGCCACCATGCGCTCCCAGCTCGGAGCCGACGAGAAGAGCGACAACGTTTTCGATCCCGAGTCCCGGGCCTTCCAGTACCTCCGGGCCATGGCCGACAACCGGATCTTCGACGTGAACGTGGACCCCGAGAAGGTCCTGGCGGGTACCGAGGGCATCGAGGAGGTCCTACGTATCGCCATCGGCATGGAGAAGGACTCCGTCGTGTTCTACCAGGGCATCAAGGATGCCGTGCCCGATGAGAAGGGCAAGGACAAGGTGTCGGAGATCATCAAAGAAGAGATGTGGCACATCACGGTCCTTAGCCGCCGACTCACCGAGATCACCAAGTAGCCACTTCGCCCAGCCCGACCGTCGCAGGGCCTCCGGCCACCCGGGGGCTCTGCCCACACCTGCGCAGGAGGGACGCCATGACCCAGGCATTCGAAGCACTCAAGCTCACCGACAAGGTCTACTGGGTGGGAGCCATCGACTGGAGCATCCGGAACTTCCACGGGTACCTGACCAGCCGTGGCACCACCTACAATGCTTTCCTCGTGGTGGGAGAGAAGACGGCGCTGATCGACACGGTGAAGCCGGGCTTCGGGGACGAGATGATGGCCCGCATCGCGTCGGTGATGGATCCCTCGGAGATCGACTTCGTGATCTCCAATCACGCCGAGATGGATCACTCGGGCTGCCTGCCGGAGACGGTAGCGACGGTCCGGCCCGAGAAGCTCATCGCCTCCAAAGCCGCCGTTCCCGCGCTCGCCCAGCACTTCCACAATGGGCTCGACGTAACCGCCGTCGCCAATGGCGAGACCCTGAGCCTGGGGGATTCGGAGCTGACCTTCGTGGAGACGAAGATGCTCCACTGGCCCGAGAGCATGGTGACCTACTTCGGGGCCGACTCGGTGCTCTTCTCCCAGGACGCCTTCGGAATGCACCTGGCATCCGCCGAGCGGTACGTGGATGAGCTGCCGTGGGACATCGTGGAGTACGAGACGGCCAAGTACTTCGCCAACATCGTCCTCCCCTACGCGCCCGTGGTGCTGAAGGCGCTTTCGGCGCTGGATGACCTGAATCTGGACGTCGACCTCCTGGCCACCGACCACGGCCCCCTCTGGCGCCAGACGGAGCACATGGACTGGGTTACCGGGAAGTACCACGAGTGGTCCAAGCAGGAGCCCAGCAAGAAGGCGGTGGTTGTCTACGACACCATGTGGGGGAGCACCGACAAGATGGCCCGGGCCATCGGGGAGGGGCTTTCCGATGGAGGCGCCCACCCCAAGCTCATGCCCCTGGGCGGAACCCACCGCAGCGACGTGGCCACCGAAGTGCTGACCGCCGGGGCCTTGGTCGTCGGATCTCCGACCCTGAACAAGACCCTGTACCCTACCGTAGCCGATGTACTCGCCTACCTCACCGGCCTGACGCCCAAGAACCTGGTGGGCGGTGCCTTCGGCTCCCATGGATGGGGCGGCCAGGGCAGCGCCCACGTCAAGGAAGCCCTCGAGAAAATGAAGGTCGATCTGGTAGCCGAGGAGCTGAAGATCCAGTACGTGCCCGACGGCGACGGCCTCGCCCAATGCCGTGCCTGGGGCAAGACCATCGCCGACGCGCTGATGGAGCGGGTGTGACGCTCGCTGCCTGACCTCACCCCCCGGCCCCCTCTCCGCATGTGGAGAGGGGGAGGAGGAGCCGCGTGGTGTGCGGCGACAGAGGGGTGAGGTCAGCACCCAAATCCCCTAGCTAGCCAGCCAGCATCTCCTCCAGGTCGGGCTTCGCATCGCCGATGGGGGTCAGCCCGAACTGGTCCACGAGGGTGTTGAGAACGGGCGGGGCCACGAAGGCGGGCAAAGTCGGGCCGATCCGCATGTTCTTGATGCCAAGGTGAAGCAGCGTCAGCAGGATGACGACGGCCTTCTGCTCGTACCATGAGAGCACGATGGACAGCGGCAGGCTGTTCACATCGGTGTCGAAGGCGTCGGCCAGGGCCACTGCGATCTGGATGGCCGAGTAGGCGTCGTTACACTGACCTACGTCCAGCAGGCGGGGGATGCCGCCGATGTCGCCGAACTCGTGCTTGTTAAAGCGGTACTTGCCGCACGCCAGGGTGAGGATCACGCAGTCGTCGGGAACGGCATCGGCCAGCTCGGTGTAGTAGTTCCGGCCGGGCTTGGCGCCATCGCATCCGCCGATCAAGAAGAACCGTTTGATCTGGCCCTGCTTCACGGCATCGACGACATTGTCGGCCACGCTCATCACCGCATTGTGCCCGAACCCCACGGTGATCTTCTGCTCGGGGGCGTCCTCCTGGAAGCCTTCGGCGGCCAGGGCGGTCTCGATCACTGGAGTGAAGTCCTTGTGCCCCTCGGCATCGCCCTCGATATGAGGGATGTCCTCCCAGGCCACCAGCCCAGTGGTGAACAGCCGGTTGACGTACTCGTCGCCCGGCTTCTGGATGCAGTTGGTGGTGAAGAGGATCGCGCCGGGGAAGGCCGATAGCTCCTTCCGCTGGTCCTGCCACGCGCCGCCGTAGTTGCCGACCAGATGGGAGTGCTTCTTCAGCTCGGGGTACCCGTGGGCGGGCAGCATCTCGCCGTGGGTGTAGACGTGGATGCCCTTGCCCTCGGTCTGCTCCAGCAGCATCTTGAGGTCCTTGAGGTCGTGCCCGCTGACCACGATGCACTTGCCCTTCACCGGCGTCACGCGGACTTCGGTAGGCTCGGGGTGCCCGTAAGCGCCGGTGTTGGCGTGGTCGAGCATCTCCATGAC
>WJIW01000308.1 GCA_014730065.1 Armatimonadia bacterium
GTAGTCGGGGTCGCCCGGCTTCAGGACATGCGTGCGATGGGATACGGCGGCCATCTTGCCCTGTACGCCGGCAAAGCACGTAATCGCTTCGAGTAGGAGGTCCCATGCTACCGTTCGCATCAGCTCAATAAGCAGTTCAAACAACTCGGGGTCCATGACCACTATAGGCCCGCCCAAGCCTGATCCTAGCTGGTGGATGGTCCCACTCGCATCCACCCTCGCCGTCGGCAAACCGCCTACATACTGATACCTCGGCTCGGTGAGGACCGGGTCGCGGGCGATGAACAGGCCCGTCCGTGGCTGGTAGTGGCGGATGCTGAGGAGCGGCATCGACAGGTCTTGGTCGTGGTAGTAGCCCAGGCCGCCGACGTAGCCGAAGCACATGCGTGCGGCGTTGGCTCCGCCCCCTCCGCATCCAGACGGTACCGCGGCCCCGAGATGGCTGCCGCCCGCGAGACTTCCTGCTGGCGTGGCCGAAGGCCGGGAGGCCGGCGGCGCCGGTTCAGGCGGATGCGATTCCCGACCTCATCGTACCAGTACTGGAAGCCGTACAGAAGCGTATCATCGGGCGTCGGCCCCCTCGCCACTGGGAATCTCTCTGACGTGCGCTCCACCATCAACCCACCAAGATCTCCGTGACATCGAGCCGGAGGCCGAGAATCCGGCAGTGCCGGCCTGCTTCGTCGGCAGGCCGTCGTCGTTGTACTGGTAGTAGACGCACGGCAGGGCGTCCATGTTACTCGCGCGGTTGAAAACGCTCGTCGTCTGGCTGGCGGCGTCGTAGCCGGTGTAGGTCACGGCTCCGTTGGGGAGCTGCCGTACCGTGCGCCTTCCGGGCTCGTCGTACCGGAAGTATGTGTGTCCGCTGTTGAAGTCGGCGAGGTGCGTCATGGCGCCCCGGGCGTCGTCAAGAGCTTCGGCGCGCTCCCGCCTTGGGGGGCGACCCACGCCGGCGTTCGATCCTGGCGCGGGCCAAGCGTCGAGCCGTCAGTAATGCGGACAGCGCTGGCCGTTTCGCTGTCGACACACCAGATCGCCCCCCTCCAAGCGTAGAGGACGAATCCGGTCTTCCCGATCCACGCGGGGCGGTCATGCAATGATTGGACATCGGCGAGACGCCGCACGGGCTGGGAGTTGATCGGGAGCGGCAGCAGATACAGCCCCTCCGTCCCGGTGGGGTCCTGTCGCATGAGAGCTGCGATGGTGTCGCCCGCCGGCGACCATGCCAGACCGCCCACCCCCCCACCGTCCGGCACGGTGAATAGGACCTGAGTGTGCCCGTTGAGATCCGTCCGGCAAATCTGCCGCCCGTCTCGGGCAAAGGCGATCTGGCGGCCGCCGGGGGCCCAGGTGGGCCATCTGTCCTCGTGCGAGCCGTCCGTACAGGTCGAGGCAGACCGGCTCGGATCCCGGCCGTCAGTGCCAGCCTCGATCACAGCAATCGCGCTGGCGTGGTCACCCACACCGACGGCCATCGCCACGTGTCGGCCATCGTAGGACCAGTCGGCCATACCCGCAGGGCGTTCCACATCCGCGTCCCATTGCCAGGGCGCGGTACCCCCCGCCCGAGTCGCGCTCACTCCTGCCAAGGGACCGACCCCTGACAGAAGGAGGCCGCCGTCGGGCCTGACAGCCAACCAGCCAGGGCCCATGTGGGGGGCCAACGTGGTCGCGGCCGCACGTCCCTCGCCGAGTGGCTGGGCAGAGACCCCGGCTCTCTCCACACGCCCGTCGCCGCCATGGTCGCCCCCGAGTCGGACATAGATCAGTGTACCGCCGGCGCCAGCCAGCTTGCCTCGGACGTTGGCGCGCCCAAGGGGCAGGCATAGCAAGCCCAGCAAGCACAAACCCACAATGGTCGCTATCAACAGCCAAAGCTGTAACCGCCTCACCTGCCGCCTCCCCGGTGCTGTCACACGTAGACTCCTCATCCGAGTTAGCGGCCGACCATCCGCAGCCAGCACTTGGGGTTGAAGGGGCCTGGCCAGTCCTCCGGGGGCCCGACACGGGGAGCCTTCGGCCCTCGCGCACCGACTGTCCGGATGTGTGGACAGTCCATGGTGAACGACTCGGTGTCCATCTCCACGTCAACGCGGTAGAATCTCGCCGGGCCGTCGCCGTATTCGGTGCCTGTATTCGGATCGGTCCAGTATGAGATGTCGAATGCCCACTGATCCATGATGGGCATGCCCACATTACACCGCGGTAGACAGCCCACATTCGCGTCTGTGCCCTGGTCGAAGTCCCACTCCTTCCAGAGATCCCACTCCAGCTCGCACCGAAGGTTCGTGATGCGCAGGAGGCTGCACCATCCTGCATGGGCACCCATGCCTGCCTGGCACGTCAGCCTGGCCCGCACTTGGATGTACCCCATTGCCCCTTGGTTGTCTGTGGTCGAGGGCCACAGCGACGTTTCCCACTCATGGGATGCCGATCCGCAGCAACAGTTCAGCACTTGGACGCGGCGACGGAGAAAGCGCCTAATGTCGTCTAGCTGATCCCCTATTCCCCGGTCCGGTAGCAGGCGAGAAAGGGGCATGGTCACGTCGGCGCCGGATCCGGCGAGCCAGTGACGGAACATTCTTGCCGTGAGTGTGTAGCCGCTCCAGTACATGTAGTCGATCATTGCGTGGTAGAACCGTACCTTGTCCTTTCGCCCTTCCTCCCCCGGCAGTTCAAGGGCGACGAGTGCAGCCAAGTCTTTGAGCTCATCGCACGTCGTTGCTTGCCCCCTCGGATCCCACTTCACCAGCGGGCTGGCCCCGACGTACAGGTACCACCCCTCGCTTGGGCCGAGGGGGTCTTTGCTGACGAACACTCCGAGCGGGACCGCGTACTGCCTCGCGATGAAGTAATCGAGGTTGGGGTTGGGGTCGCGTTCCTTGCCAGTGTAGAGGTACGGCGTCGAGAAAGTCCCGGTCTGGCTGCGAAGGACGCCGAAGGCGTCGAGGTCGTAGGTCGCGTCGGTGGCTTCGGAGGAGTCGGTGACGGTCCGCGTCGTGCCCTGGGCGTCGGTGTGGAAGAAGTGGCTCGACGAGTCCTCGTGAACGCTGAGGATGGTTCCGACGCCGGGCATGATCGTCACGCCCTGGTCGTGAGTGTAATCGGCAACCGTCGCGTCGGTCTCGTCGGCTTCCTGAACCACGGCGAGGCTCGGGCGGCCATCGCGGCCCGCGTCCCAACGGTAACGCTTCGTGCCGTCGGAATCCTGCTTCTGCCAGCGGCGATCGTCGCCATCATACTCAAAGTAGTTGCTCAGGCCGCTGGGCAGGTCGGCACGCTCCATGAGGCCGTCGGCGTTCCACACGTAGTAGGTCTCGTCGGCGTCCTCGGTCTCTTTGACCAGGTTGCCGGCGGCATCGTACTCCATCTCCGTCGCCGTACCGCCCGCGCGATCCACCTGGGTCATCGCGTTGCGGGCATCGTAGTGATAGTAGACCGTCGGCTGGCCGTCCTGCTCCATGCGCTCGCGGTTCGAGGCCGGGTCGTCGTAGTACAGCTTGCGATCCTGGAC
>WJIW01000309.1 GCA_014730065.1 Armatimonadia bacterium
ACCTTCGCCCGGCACCTGGACGAGGACGCCCTCATGCTGATGTTCCCCATCGGCGATCCAGACCGGGTCCACGACGATCCCGTCACCGCCCCCGACGGAACCCAGACGGCCAACGAGGCGGGAGCGCTGGATCGGCCCTTCTCCCAGGTCGGCTGCCAGGCCGCTTGCCATGCCGGGCCCATGCGCATGGCCCCCGCCGTCGGCCGGGTGGATGTATGGAACTGGCGGGCGGGCACCAGCAATGCGCTAGGCTACGCCCACGACGAGAGTGGCGGCGGTGGAGCGGCCTTCGGCAGGGCGACCGATGGCGGCCAGCGGGTGGTGGCCCTGAACGGCGTGGAGGGACCGGCCGTGGAGTACGATCCGGCGACGGGCCCCCAAGTGTTCACCCATCCCGTCACCGGCGCACGCCTCACCGTCGATCCCCTCGACGCGCTGCTTACCGGCCACACACGCCCCTTCGATGGGACAGCGACGCGGCCCCCCGCCGAGGATGACGGCGAGGGGGAGGGTGGCGAGGAGCCGCCAGCGGACGGTGGCGAGGGCACCGGTACCGATCCGGGCGATGGCACGGACACCGGCGATGGCACGGACCAGGATCCGCCTCCCGACATCGAGCCCGTGGGCCGAGACCTGTACGAGAGCGACACTCTGGGCTACAACTGCGCCGCCTGTCACGGCGTCGAGGGCATCGCCGGTAGCGGAGGGGCTCCACCCATGGCTAGCTTCGCCCGTGCGGGGGCCTCGTCGGCAGACTACCGGGCTCGCATGAGGGCTCTGTTCGGCTCGGCCGGGGCCGCCCATTATGCCCAGGGACGCATCGAGCTTGCCGAGGGGCAGGACACGCTCACGGCCCAGGAGATCGCCGATCTCTCCGCCTATCTAGCGGCTCTTCCGCCCTCGAGCCCCGACCCGGTGGACGGCATGCTCGGCACCGGGTCCGGGGTGGCCGGTGTGATCCTCACCCCACCCACGGGTAACGCGGCGGACATCGCCGTCCTCAATGCATATGGCCCCGGGGGGCTGAGCGGCGTGTACGATGAACGGACGGGTACGTACACCGTGGTACTCCGCCGGGCACTGGACACGGGACATGACGACGATGATGTCACACTGACTGGGTCGCGAGGGGATCGAGTGCTGTTCGGCGTGGCGGTGAGCGATGGTGATCGCCGGAACCACGCGGGCCGGCCGCTGCTGACCCTGGAGTTCGCCGGATAGCTCGCACGCTATTTGCGTAGCGAAATACTCCCGGCCGTCGCAGGCACTCAGAGGTGTTGGCCTGTAGCTCGAACCGAATCTGAGGCCCGGAGACCCACGGCGCGGCCGGGCGAGGTGGTCTGATGGCTACGGAGGAGGCAGGGGACAAGCGGAGCAAGGCTAGGCCCCGAGCGGGTCTGGTCACCAAGCTTGCCCTGACCTTGGTGGTGGCGGGCGCGCCGGGCCTTGTCGGCCTCAGCTTCATCAACTTCCAGAGCGAGGAGGAGCTGCTCAAGGAGACTCTGGTCAACGAGCGGCTGGAGGAGATCACCCTGGCCAAGGTGCAGGCCGTCGAGCAGACTCTTCGCATCGCCGCCAGCGATGCCCGCCTGCTGGCCACCCTCTTCTCCGTCGAGGAGCTATCGGCGGGACTGGTGACGGGCGATCCCGAGGCGCGGAGCAAGTGCGTGCCCAAGGTCGTGCACGACTTCCGGCGGCTGGCCGAGTCCCGTGGCATCTACTACCAGCTCGACTTCATCTCCACCGACGGAGATTGCGTGGTGCGCGTGCTCCATGAGGACGGCGTCACGCGGGTCGAGCGCGATCCGCACGCAGAGCCCGGCTTAATGCAGATCGCCAGGGAGATCGAGCCCGGCGACCTTTGGGTCGGGCGCGCGAGCCTGAACCGTATCGAAGGTGAGGTCGAGCGGCCAATCCGCCCCATCGTAAGCTATCTGTGTGCGGTACGAGGGCCAACGGGCGAGACCGGGGGGCTCACCATGCTCAAGGTGGAGATGGGACCCATCCTGAGTCGCATGGTGGCCGGAGTCCCTTGGGTGAAGACCATGGTTGTCGACAGCTCGGGGTACTATGTGGCCCATTCCGAGAGGGAGAAGGAATGGGGGCGGCCTGAGGACCTGGGCGGCGCTGACCGGATCCAGAACGATCTGCCCACCCCGGTACTCGAGACCCTCCTCACTCCTGCCGGCGGCTCGGCGTCCCATGAAGGGTCGACCTACGTCTCGTTGCCTGTGCGTCCGCCGGGCGGTCCTGCCGCGGCCATGCTGATCGTGACGGCCACCCGAGACAGCGAGCTGATGGGGTCGGATCTCCAGGCCGTGCGTCAGCGAGTGCTGCTGCTGGCGGCGGCGAGCTTCCTGTTGCCGCTCCTGGCCGGTCTGGTCCTGGTGGCGTACTTCCTCCGGCCGGTCCCTAAGCTCCAGGCGGCGGCCCGAGCCGTGGCCGGCGGCGACCTGAGCCACCGAGTGGACATCCGGTCAGGCGATGAGATGCAGGAGCTCGCCGAGGACTTCAACGACATGGCAGCTCGGCTCGAGGAGTACGGCCGGTTGGAGCGGACCCTGGAGCTGGAGAAGCTGCGGGACGACCTCATCCACATGATCGTCCACGACCTCCGCACGCCCCTGACCAGCATCATCAGCAGCCTCAAGACCATCGAGCGCGCCGAGGCCGATCCGGAGCTGACCCGGCAGCTACTGCCCTACTGCGTCAACGCCGGGAACTCTCTCATGAACATGATCAACGACCTGCTCGATATCAACAAAATGGAGGCGGGCGCCCTCGAGCTATACCCCGAGCCAGTGGACGTGGGAGAGGTGGTGGCCGACGCTCTGGAGGTGTTGCGGGGATTGGCTGCCGAGAGCTCCATCCGTCTCGAACACTCCGTAGACGATGATGTGGACCTCATCAGTGCCGACCATGACAAGGTCGAGCGCATCATCATCAACCTGGTCGGCAATGGCATCAAGTTCACGCCCAGCGGCGGCGAGGTGAGGGTGCGAGTCAGCCGGGACGACAGCACAGGTGGCGCGCACATCCAGGTCATCGACACCGGCGCGGGCATCCCCGAGGAGCATCGCAAGCGGATCTTCGACAAGTTCGGCCAGGTCGAGAGTCGTAGGTCGGGCCGACTCGTTTCCACCGGCCTGGGCCTGACCTTCTGCAAACTCGCCGTGGAGGCCCACGGTGGCCGGATCTGGGTCGAATCGGAGGTAGGTGAGGGCTCCATGTTCCACGTGGTGCTCCCGCCCGTGCCCGCCTGTGAGCTGCCCAGGCCCGACGCCGACTGACCCGGCTCACTCCGTCAGTATGTACACGGGATTCCAGTCCAAGCGGAGCGATCCGTTGGTCTCCATGGGCCGGCCGAACATGTCCAGCACGCGGCCACCTTCGGGAATACCCAGCACCGCCTCGCCCGTCTCGGCCCATGCCACGGTCACGCCGTCGAAGCTGACCCGCCACACCCGGTCCTCCAGGCTCCACCCGCGCACATCGCCCCGCCCAATGAGGCGGGCCAGGTTGGCCAGGGCGACGAAGCCGGGCTTTGGAGCCCAGGCGTACTGATCGTGGTGCACCAGGCCGAAGTTGTGCTCGTTGTAGTTGATATCCGTGCCGTCGTCCTTGAGGTCGTACCACGCGATCCTCTCCGTCGTGGGCACAGTCAGGGACATCACCGCCATGCGAACGAGGCATCGCGACTGGTGCAGAAAGTCACTGCCACGATCCCCGAGCTGTGTGGGCCAGCCGATCTCGGTGAGCCACATGGGAACGGGTCTGCCCGCCACATCGCCGGCGGTATCGGCGGCGGCGACCAGGCGGTCGCGATAGGCCGCGTCCGCCAGCCGCGGATACTGGTAGGGGTGGATAGAGAACCCGTCCATCCTATCAGCAGCCCCCTGGCCCATCATCATGCGGATCGCCTCGGAGAGCCCCTCGGCCCCGCCGTACTCCCCGCCCACTCCGACGATGGTGGCGCCCGGCCGGGCGTCGGTAATCGCGTCGGCGGTGGCAAGGAAGAGGGGAGGGTAGGCGTCGGCATCGCCC
>WJIW01000310.1 GCA_014730065.1 Armatimonadia bacterium
CTGCGGGACCGGCAGCTTGACGGTATCCCAGTTAGTGAAGTCATCGCCATGGCTGATCGCGACGCAGGGCTGCCGGTCGCTGTCCTGGCCACCGGTTATGTAGCTGCCGTCGGGGAGGCGCTTGGGCTGATCGTACGGCCAGCAATCACCCATGACGATGCCGCGGGAGACCCACTCGCCGCTGTCGCCATCGAGCACGAAGGCCTCGGTCTGTAGACCACGGAACGTGTCTCCCTCGCCGACTCCGAACCGGGCCGCGAAGGCCCATAGCTCGCCGCCCCGCTCGGCGAGAACGCCGTGACTATGCCGGCGCTCGCCCTCGAAGCCCGGCGCGATCACCTCGGGCGGACCCCAAGTCAGTCCGCCATCGCTGGAGCGGCGGCCGCGCTGGATCTCGCCCGCGCTGTTCTCCTCGACGGGGCTGTTCGCCCAGGTGGCGTGCAGGACGCCATCGTGCTCGATGATCGCCGCGCCGTGCAGGAATTCGTACTCGCCGACTGTGGCTCGATGGACCACCACATGGGTGACCCGATCCAGCAGCGGAATGGTGTCCACTTCGGGGAAGGGCACCCGGGGATCCCACAGCTCGATGGGCTCCGCGGGCTCGGGCACGGGATGGGTATCGGGCACGGGCTGATACATCCCCTCGATCTCCGCTGGGCTTAGTGGCCGGTCGTAGATGGCGACTTCGTCGATTGCCCCCCTGAGCATCTGGAACAGGTCACCGTCGTTGCTCAGGCCGCCCACCGAGATCGGTGCATCGGTCGTTGCGCCCCGGCCCTGGTAAGCCACGTGGCCCGAGAGGTGACCGTTCACGAACAGCCGCGCCTGGCCGTCGCCCACCGATACGACCAGATGGCTCCAGTGGCCCAGGGGCAAGGCGTCCTCCGAGGTCGCCGTGAGCCAGCCGTCCCGGCGGAGGTAGAAGCCGGCGCGTCCGTCGGGCTCGAGGAGCAATGACCACTCCCGCTGGTTCAGGGCATAGACGCTCTTTGCCAGGACCATCTGCTGGCCACCGGTACGAACATAGGGGTTCACCCAGACGGACACGGAGAACTCGGCGTTGGCGAACTCGACGCCTGTTGGCCCTTCGAATGCGGCGTAGGCGGTAGCGCCATCGAGGCCCAGGGCATCGCCGCGCACACCAGGAACGATGGCGGCCTCGCCATGCCACTCTGGCCCGTTGATCGGCTGGCCATCGAAGCTCCAATGGAGAACTCGTCCCTCCTCAGGGGTGGGCGGCGGCTGGGCGCAGCGCGCGGCAGGCGAGAGGAGCATACCGAAGGCCAGGATGAGTGCGAAAGACTGGGCATACCGCAAGGCACTCTCTCCTCACTATGCGATTCGCGCGCTACAACCAGCGGGCCTCCCCTTGGCAGGACACGACTCCCCCGCGGTGGAAGCTCCCCGGGCCGGCGGAGATGCGCATCTGACATGTGCACTCATCCCTGGTCCAGCGGGGGGCAGGCATGGTTGTCGAGGCGAGGAAAACCGCGCTCCGAGCGGCGGCCATCGGCTGCGCAGTCGTGTGGCTGGGCGTGTACATGACCCTCCACCACCCCCTGGTCCACTTCCACTGGGTGTCGGTGCCGATTCACTCATCCATCGAAGCTCTGGGCGCCGGGTGCCTGCTGGTTCTGGCCTACTACATGGCTCGCCACTGCCCTACGGAACCCACGTGGGACATGAGTGGTCTGGTGCTGGGGTTCATGGGGATGGGCATCGTGCTGCTGTTCCACGCTGGATCGCCCCAGGGGAATGCCTTCGTCGGTCTCTTCGTCGCCTCCCAGACGGTAGGAGCCCTAGGCGCGGCCATGACATGGCTGCCCGGCCGGTCGCGCTGCCTCATCGAGTGCCGCTGGTTGATGCCCGCGGTCGCCCTGGCATGCGTGGGGCTGAGTGTGGCCATTCTGTGGCTTGGCCCTCAGATGCCCGTCCACGACGTCGATGGTCGCTTCTCGCGCGCGGCCAGGCTCCTGACGGGCAGCACGGGCGCCCTATTCATCGCCGGCGCCATCCGGCTGGCGCTCCTGTCGCGCCGCAACTCAAGTCCGCTGCAGCTGTCCTTCACCGTTATGCTCGTGCTCTTCGCCGCTTCGAGCTTCGCCTTCACATCCTCACACCTATGGGACGGGACATGGTGGCTCTGGCATCTGTTGCGGCTGTGTGCCTTCCTGCTGGGCCTAATGGTCGTGCTACGCCATCACCGAGCTACCGAGGAGGCGCTGCGAGCGTCGGCCGAGGCCCTCAGGGTCCGCAACCTGGAGCTACAGAGGACCAACGCGGAGCTGGACGAGTTCACCCGCGTGGCCAGCCACGATCTCCAGGAGCCGCTACGCAAGCTGACCTCCTTCAGCACCCTCCTGGCTCGCGACCTGGGCCGCGATCTGCCCGAGAAGGCCCAACGCGACGTGGACTTCATCATCGACGGTGCCGAGCGTATGAAGCGACTCATCTCCGATCTGCTTCGCTACAGCCGGTCCTCCAGGGCCGAGCATCGGTGGGACCCCGTGGATCTGAACGCCAGCGTGGACGAGGTCCTGACCCTGTACGATCGTGAGATCGAGGAACGGAGGGTGCGAGTGATCCGGCCGGACGTGCCCGAGGTGCGGGGCGACCGGGCCATGCTCACCCAGATGTACCAGAACCTGATCGGCAATGCCCTCAAGTTCGCGGAGGAGGAGGATCCCATCCTCGAGCTGACCGCCGAGGAGGATGAGGATACCTGGGTGCTGGGTGTGCGCGATAACGGTATCGGCATCGACGCCGAGTATCACGAGCAGATCTTCCTGCCCTTCCGGCGCCTGCACACCCAGGCGGAGTACGGTGGCTCCGGGATCGGGCTTGCCTTGTGCCGGCGGGTCGTGGAGCGCCATGGCGGGCGCATCTGGGTGGAGTCGGCCCCCGGCCAGGGCTCACACTTCCTGTTCAGCCTCCCGAAGCACGGATCACACGAGGCCGCGGCTGCGCAGGATGATCCCCACGATGACCAGGATCGCGATGAACCCGAAGAAGACGATTAGGCCGTGGCTGCGCAGGCCACCGAAGGGCTTAGGCCGCTGCCACGGATCCCGATCGACGCTGTCGCCCATGACGTCGCGGAAGCGGCGGTGGCAGAACCCGCACGACACTGCTCCATCGGGATTCACTCGTCCGCAGCTCGGACACTGCATTAGCGCGCCTCCGCCCCCGGCGCCTTGACCGGTGCTATCATGGGAATCGCGAGTATAGTAGCGCATCTTGCCACAGAGGACTGAATCCGACCATGCAGCTCGTCACTCTTGCCGTGTGCCTGATCCCTCTGGTGAGCCAGGCTGAGGATGGCTTCCATGAGATCACGCTCCAGCGGTACGACTCCATCGCGCCCAATGAAGGGTTCAGCGATGACATCCGCCACGAGCCATATGTGTACATGGCGTACATGGACACTTCGCTGGACGAAGACGCGCCCGACTCACCCCAGGGCGGGGCGGCTTCGCTGGTCATCGACCCCGGTAGCAACGACAAGATCCTGCTCCAGTTCGACCAGCTCAACCGGGCCATCCCGCCGGCATCGCGCATCGCCTCCGTCGAGCTGCGGCTGAGTCCCAATACGACCGATGGCCCCCCTGGCGAGGGGACATTGCGCATGTACCGGGTGCTCCTGCCGTGGCGCGATGGGGGCGACGACTCCTGGGCGACCACCTTCGAGGAGCGCTTCCCGGGTGAGGGCGAGTACGCACGCCCATGGAGCGAGCCCGGCGCCGAGGGTGTGGGCACCGATCGAGCGGCTGAGGCGTCGATCGAGGCACCCCTGGACCGGCTCTGGAGTGCCGAGGACGAGCGGCTGGTACTGACAGGCCCCGGGCTGGTCGCCGACGTACAGTACTGGCTGGACCATCAGCACTCGAACTACGGCTGGCTGATCGAAGCCGAGGACCTGGCGGACGCCCTGCGCCTGGAGTCCGGCGATACTCCGAACACCGACGCCCATCCCGCCCTGACCATCCGGTATGAGGTGGATCCCCAGGACATCTACACCGACGAGGGCAAGCTCCGGGAGCCGCCGGCGGAGCCCGACCTGGTCATCTCCCACATCGAGCGCACGCCTCGGTATCTGCGCTACCACGACGATGGTGTCGATTCGTACCACCGGCAGCCGTACCGCCGGGGCAACCCGGGGATCATGCTCAGCCCCGACTTCGCCGACGAGCAGAAGTGGCCCGAGCCGGGCGATACGGTCACCTTCACCGCCCATGTGGTGAACCGCTCATGGCAGCCCGTGGACGGTCCGGTGGGCTACCGGTGGCTGCTCAATGACCGAGTCATCCACGAGGGCAGCTTCGATGGCCGGCTGGAGGCTTGGGACGAGGCCGAGTGGACCGCATCCATCGATTGGCAGTGGGATGTGGACCTGACCGATCCGCGCCAGCGCGTCCTGCGGCTTGAGGTGGATCCCGATGACCGGGTCGAGGAGATCACCGAGAACAACAACGCCCTCGACAAGTACATCGCCGCCAAGACCTGGAAGTACTGGGTCGAGGAGGGCGTGGCTGAGTACGTCCGCGACTACCCCACGGCATGGGGCTCGTACGGGTACGAAGACTACCTCCAATGGCACGCCGATGTCTGGAACGAGACCTACCTGGACAAGTCGAGGTTCCTCGACTTCGCGCCCGACGGCTGCGTGGCCCGGATCACCCTCGACGACTACGAGGTCGTGGAAGACGGCGAGCTGTGGGGCTTCGTGCATCGCTACCACGATGAGCCGGACTTCTACTTCGACGGTGAGTGGGGCACCGAATGGGCGCCCCCCAAGATACGGGCCGATGAGAACCTGACCGCTGAGGAGCAGCGGGCCCGGATCGACAACTTCCTGTGGTTCCAGCGGTCACGGCGGATTCTCCTGGAGCCATCGCTTCTCCACGAGGCGTCCCATCAGGTGCTGGGCGCGTACGACGTGTACTGGTCGAACATCGAATGGACCGACCCCTCGGGGGAGAAGGGCAGCAAGCTCCGTATCACCGAGGACGATGGCCGGTACGTGACTCGGGGCGACATGTACCCGTACGGCGGTCTGATGGGCGGCGACGACACCCGGCCCTCGCCCGAGTACGATCGGGCCACCGGGCTGTACGCCGCGACCCACATAGGCGGCCTCAACGCCAACGCGCCTTACCGGAACGGCTTCTACGGCGAGTGGCAGTACGATCTGCCCGAGCGGTGCTGCGTGCGACTGCAGTCCATGGATGGCACCCCACTCCGGTACGCCCGGGTCACCCTTTGGCAAGCGGGGAACATGAGCATCGAGGATGGCGACCTGGTCGCCGAAGGTTTGGTGGCCGATGACCGGGGCGTGCTGGAGCTACCTCGGCAGGATTCCCTGGAGGAGACCGATGTGACGACCGTGACCGGCCACACGCTGCGGAAGTGGAACCCGTGGGGCCGGATCGATGTGGTGGGCACCAACACCACGCTGTTCTTGAGGATCGAGCATGGCGACCAAGTCGATTATGCCTTCGTGCGGGTCCACCCCTTCAACCGGGCGTACTGGCAGGGCCACGAGTCCTTCTACGTGCATCCCGTGGAGCTGGCCATCTCGCCCGTCGAGGTGGACCTGGCTGCGGACCTGGCCGCGGGCGCCGAGGTGATGACCAGCCACGACTCCGATGCCCCCGATGCCCTGACCGATGGTGACCCGCTCTCGGAGTGGGGTGGGGGAGAGATGGCCAGCGGCGACTGGGTCCGCCTCGACCTGGGCGAGCCGCGGGACGTTGCTGTGGTCCGTCTGCTCCAGTCGGAGGCGTACGGGGAGTTCCCCGGCCGGTTTGAGATCCTCGTGTCCACCGAGCCCGAGCTGGCGGAAGCCGACCTGCTCGCCACCCAGGGCCCGCCCGGATTCCGCTGGGCCATGGACAACCGCAAGGACCACCTGCGCGACGAGCCGGCGGTGCGGTACGTGACCTACGCCGCCAGCCCCTTGCGTGGTCGGTACGTGTGGATCCGCGCCCTGGAGGACGGCCGGGCACGCCTTTCGGGAGTGCGGGTGTACGGGCCGTGAGGCCGCGCTGCCCGAGTGACAGGTGGTAGTAACACCGACGCCGAATGCCACCCCTACTTGGGAGCCCGAGGAGTGGTGCAGGTGTCTAGGCACGCCCGTAGCTGTGTCGTCTGCGTCCCCGCATTGTGGGCATTCGTTGTCGCGGCCATCCTGGCCGCGGCCGCGGTGGCACAGCCCGTGGCCCAGCGGCAGTGGACGGTCCAGGTCTTGGATGAGAACGGCAATCCCGTCCCCGGAGCGCGGGCGGTGTCTCTTCCGGGTATGGGCCCGCTGCATGGTGCCGAGGAGCTAGTCACCGACGCCGACGGCATCCTCGCCGCCGGTCCCAGCTCCGTCGGGTCGGCCGTCCTGGTGGCGGAGGGCCATGCATTGCGCGGAGTATTCGTCGGTCGCCCGCAGGCGTACACGGTCACGCTGCCGACGGCAGAACCGCGTACCGTGTTCGTGCGGAGTCCCGATGGCGCGCCCCTCGAGGGAGTGATCCTCACTCCACGCAGGTTGGTCCCCGGCGCACAGGTGACAGTCGAGGCATACCGTAGTGTCCTGCGCGAGCCCTTCGACATGCGGGCGGTGGCTACTGAGCTCGAGGTGTCCACCGATGCCGAAGGTGTCGCCGTCGTGCCTTGGGCGGCGCCGGGCGATGAGCTGGTCGTGGGCGTCTCGGCCGGGGCCTTCGGGCGCTACGAAGCGACGATCACCGATGGGCTGGAGCTGACGCTTTCGGAGACAGCCACGCTTCGTCTGTCCGCCGAGGGGCCGGACGATCTTCGCTTGACTGGGGGCACCCGTTTCCTGCTGAGCGGCATCGTAGGCGACAGCCCCCTGAGACCGGTGGCTGAAGTCGATCTGGCGCCTGATGGCACGGCTTCGGTAGTCCTCGCCGAGGGCCGCTACGCGGTCTCGCCTGGCGCCAACACGCTGGGCATGCGCTGGCTTCCACCAAGACGCCTGACCATCGATCTGCGCGGGGGGGAGGTCGTCGAGCTGGCATTGCCCTTCACCCGCTCCGCCGTCCTCAGCGGACACTTGGTGAATGCCGAGACCGGAATAGGCGTGCAGGGCCGCGTGTCGCTGAGCTCAACCGAGCCCGCAGACCTCGGCCGCTCCATGGTGCCCACCGATCCGATCGGTGGGTTCTGGGTCAGACTACGCCCCGGGGAGTACATCGTACATGGCATACCCAACCCGAGCCAGGGAGTCCAGATGTTCGTTATCGAGGCCCACGAGCCCGGGGTGACCGTCAGCGTACCCGCCGAAGGCATCCAGGACCTGCGGGTCGCCGTGGACGTCCCTCCCGTACAGCCTGGGCCCAATCCCTTGGAGGTGGTCGTCCACGATGAGGGGGGGCAGCCAGTACAGCACGCCGCCGTTCACATGCAGGTGGCTCGCGAGGCGGCAGCGGACGGCCGCGGATCCGATGGTAGCGTGCTGAGACCGCGGGCTCGGGGTACTGGGCCCGACGGAGTGGCCGTCGTCCCCATCGAGGAGCCCTGTGAGGTGTGGGTCTACGCGGAAGCGGCCGAACGAGCCACACTGTCGCCTCTGAAGGTCACCGTTCCCGCTGGCGGAGCACGTGTCGAGCTGACGATCGAGGACGACGTCCTCGCCTCGGCTACGGTGCGGGTGGTCGACTCCGCGGGGATGCCGATCATCAACGCCCAGATAGGGGTCGGCGCGCGGAGCAACGTGCAGGAGGTGCCGCCCACGTTGGGCGCTCACCGATTCGAACCCCTGGAGATCCCGGGGGGCTTCCGTGTGAACGGACTCCGCCCCGGCTCGGCATACTGGCTCTATGTGATGGCCGAAGGCTACGTGCACGGCTCCACGGATTGGTGGACGGCCCAGCCCGGTGAGGCTCACGACTTCGGCGAGGTGGTGTTGGAGCCCCTCGATGCCGGATGATGGCCTGCAGCATCCATGATGTCCGCATTGGCCCGACGATGTCTGAGATGACTTGCTTCACAATTCTATGTGCGCTGGTCGCCTCCGCCCAAGCCGACCTGGCTCAGCCGCCGCCGGGGTCGGTTCTCGTGGAGGCTGAGGAGTTCGACGTGTGCCAGTGGCATGTGGTCGACGAACCCGGGGCGAGCGGCGGGCGGTGGATCCGGAGCAATCAGGCCGACTGGGTCGCCGAGACAACCGTGGATCTGCCCGAGGGCGTCCATCGGGTGTGGGTTCGCTGCCGCGATGATGGCCACTACCCCGGCCACTACCAATTCCGGGTGACCATCAACGGCAAGGAGCGGTGGGCCGCGGTCTCCGAGCCTCTCAGCCGCCAGCTTGTGTGGGAAGACGTTGGCATGGTGGACGGGGGACCTGTCACCATCCGCCTGGATGGGGCCGACGGCTGGAGCGCCGCCTGCGATGCCTTCCTCTTTGTGCCCGATATCGGGTACCGGCCCTCGGGCGCTGGCGAGCTGCAGTTGATGGACCTGGAGTCGACGCTGGGTCGCTCGGAAGGCTCCGTCGACGTGGAGCTGATCGGGCCCGAGCCCCTCGAGGGCGAGGCGTGGCTCGCCTTGCGCCGCGACCGGCTCGTGGTGTGGTCGGCCCAGGTCGGGCCCGAGCGAGTGGGCGATGCCGCCGATGGTCGCGCCAGGTACCGGGTGCGGCGGGGCACGCCTGCGCTGCGGTTCCTTCCGCCCGCGCCGTACTCGCTGAGCCTGGAGATCGGACTCTATCAGTGGACCGGCAACGATGAGGGCGACCCGACTTTGATGGAGGTCGAGCTGGGCCCGGTGCCGCGCCCGGAGCCCGCCGTCGCCGAGGTCAGCACCCGTCGCGGCGCGCCCGAGCTGCTGGTCAGCGGTCAGCCCCTCTTCCCCTTCGCCTTCCTGGGCGTCCATCGCGGACGCTACGGGGAGTTCGGTGAGCGCGGCTGCCACCTCTATAGCGCGCCCTGCGGCTTGGGCAACGCCATCGAGGGCGAGTTCGATGCCGAGGTGCCCGACACCGTCGCTCGAGATGTCCTCGGCCGCGACCCCCAGGCCCTTATGATCCTGAGGGTGCCGCTCGAGCTTCCGGAGGACTGGCTCGAGGCCCACCCCGATGAGCGTGTTCGGTTCGACGACGGCACGCTGGGGCCCCAGTCCTTCGCGTCCCAGCTTTGGCTCGAGCGGATCACGGGCGACCTCCGCCGCTTCGTCGAGCATGTGCGCGCCAGCCCGTACGCCGACCGGGTGATAGGCCTTCATCTCTGCACGGGCTCGTCGGCCGAGTGGCAGAGCTGGGGGCTCTGGCATGATCGGCGCGGGGACTTCTCGCCTGCTTTCCGCTCGTACTTCCAGGACTGGCTGCGCCAGCGATACGGGACCGATGCCAACTTCGCCGAAGCCTGGGCTCAACCCGGCCTGACCTTCGATGCCGCCGAGGTGCCGACTCGCGGCGCGCGCGAGGCCCCCCAGGGCCTGCTGTGGGATCCCGTGGTCGACCGACCGATCCTCGACTTCTACGCCGCCTACGCCCAAGCCGCCGCCGATGCCATCATCGCGACCTGCGGCGCGGTGAAGGAGGCGTCGGACGGCGATCTGTTGGCCGGCGTCTTCTACGGCTACGCGCCCCAGTACGGGGTGCTCGCCGGCGAGAGTCAGCATCTGGGGCTGCACCAGGTGCTGCGGTCAGCGAGCGTGGACTTCCTGTGCGCGCCCGCCATGTACACCGACCGAGCGCCCGGTGGCGTGTCGGCCTTCATGTCCCTTACGGACTCGGTCAAGCTCCACGGTAAGTTGTGGCTGAACGAGTCGGACATCCGAACCCACCTCCAGGAGAACGAGGTCGGCCGGTGCTCGAACTGGCAGGAGACCCGAGGCGTGCTCAAGCGCGAACATGCCGCCGTCCGCGCCCGGGGAGCGGGCCAGTGGTGGTTCGACATGAGCGACGGCTGGTTCTCCAGTGAGAACATCCTGGGCCTCTTCGAGGAGATGAATCGCCTCGCCCAGGCCGACGTCCAGGGTCCGCCCGATATGTGGCCGACCGCCGAGATCGCTGTGATCCTCAGTCAGCGCAGCGCCCTGCGCCACGGGCCGGGCCCGTACGGCGGCTTCTGGTTCAGCGCCCTGACGGCGCAGATCGCGGAGCTGGACCGCATCGGCGCACCGTCAGGCCTGTACCTACTGGAGGATATGCCCGACCTGGGCGATGCCAAGATGGTCGTCCTACTCAATGCCTTCGACCTCACCGACGAGGAGCGGCAGTGGATCGACGCACTCAAGACCGCCGGCCGCACCTTGGTATTCGTCCATGCCGCCGGCATCGGACGGGCTTCGAGCAACGGCGATGTCACCGAGGACGCGGCGGCGATGAGGTCTCTCATCGGTCAGGACGTCAACGTTCATCCCGGGAGCTTCCGGACGATACTGGCAGAGGACCCGCTGTGCCAAGGTCTCCATTACACCGACACGGTGATGGGCATGTCGCCGTCGGCGTACGGGCCCGATCTGGTGGCTGAGTCGCGCCTGACGGTGCCCGAGCCGGAGCGGGTGCTGGGCAGCTTCGAGGACGGCGCCGCCGCGCTGACTCTCGCCGAGCGCGATGGATGGACGAGCGTGTTCAGCGCCTCGCCCGGCCTGCCCCCAGGAATCCTACGTAACCTGGCTCGCCGCGCGGGTGTCCACATCTACAGTGAGACCGATGACGCCTTCTACGCGGGCCGCGGCCTGCTGGCGCTCCACGCCCGGGAGGCCGGCCCCAAGGCCATGGGGTTGCCCCGGCCGGTTAGACTTCGAGAGATCCTGGGCGGGGAGAGCGAAGAGTGGGTCACCGACCGGATCGGGTTCGATGCCCAGGCCGCGGAGACGCGGGTGTATCAGGTCGTGGAGTAGTACGGTGAAGGGGGTGCTTCGATGTGGGCACGGTGGGCGCTGGTGCTTTCGCTCGTGGCCGCGAGCGCGGCGATGGGCCAGGAGGACGACCGCATCCTAACGGTCGTGGATGCCTTCGGTGATCCCATCGAGGGCGCGACGGTGTGGATGTGCGTTCAGGTTCCGCCGACCTTCTACCACATCGTGGTCGACGTTGGGTCTACCGATGCGGACGGGCGCACCGTCCTCGCCCCCGAGTCCTCGATATACACCGTGTGGTCCGCTGGGCACGGTGTCGCCTTGGCCCACCGCCCCCATGCCGGCTCCACCATCCGCTTACCCTCCCCCCACGAGCGGACCGTGCGCGTAGTCTCGCCGGTAGGGGAGCCCATCGCCGGTGCCAGCGTGTTCCCCGTCTACGTCTCCCGAGTGGAAGCGGATGCTCAACCGGTGAGCGACTGGACCTGGGTCCCCCCACCGGTGCAGGCGGAGCTGGCCCAGACGACCGGTGCCGACGGCACCGCTGCGGCACCGTGGGCCGGGCGGTACGATGACCTGACCGTTGGCATCACGGCCCCCGGCTATGGAACCGTCCATGCCGAGGTCCACGAGGACGACATCATTCTCGATCTGGTCCCGGCGGGGATGGTGACCATCACCACCGAAGGGCTGCCCGAGCCTGGGCTGCTGCATCGTGCCAAGCTGGATGGACACGGCGGCCCCCGCCGAGATGACCTCCGAGCCCACGTGGACCTTTGCTTCGGACCCGATGGCACGGCACGCGGGGAGC
>WJIW01000311.1 GCA_014730065.1 Armatimonadia bacterium
CCGCCCCGGGCCTCTTGGGCCACACCCCAGCAGCCCTTCAGGATCAGCACCACCACGGCCAGGCACATCAGCGCCACCGCCGCAACGGGCACGTTGTAAGTCGTCTCCTCTTCCAGCATCCTCACCCCCTCGCTCAGCTCACGGTATTCCCGCTCCCGCGACCCGCTCGATCTCCCGCAGCGCCTCCTCGGCGTCCCGCCGCCGTGCGCGCCACTGCCACGGTGCGTCATAGCTGCCGCGCACCTCGGCCCGGTTCAGATGCGCTTGGGCCGTCAAGCGGCAGTCCTGGAGCCGGTCAGCCAGATCGGCCGCCTGTCGCCTGACGTCATGCAGGAGCTGCAGCGGCGTAAGCCCCTCGGCACGCTGGATCGTCAACGACAGCCGCTCTCCATCCTCGGTCTCCATCTCGGAGATCACGAAGTTCCGGCCACCAGCATCGACGAAGTACGCCTCCACGATGTTGGTGAGGATGTGGACGAAGGCACCCCGGATGCTCGCTCGTACCTCCTCGGTAGCGGTGTCGTCCCGAATCTGGGCGTTCGCGTCCTTCACCTCACACAGCCACTGCTCGATGGCATTCCACCGGTCGTCCAGATGGTAGGTGCCCATCCACTCCAGCAGCTCAGCGCACCGCGACCGCGAGAGGAGTAGCGCGCCATTGAACCCCTTGCTCTCCAAGTAGAGCCGGCGATCTTGAAGCACCCTCAGCGCCACTCGCTGGCCGGTCGCCTCGTCCTCATAGAGCACCATCTCGCCTACATGCTCCGGTCGCTCCTCAGCCTCAGCACTCAACTCCAGCACCTCGCTCCCATGGCGTCTCCGTCCACTGCCGCCCATCGAGCTCGGGCAGGTCCTCCACGATCCGCGGGTCATGCATGCTTGGGCCCTGCTTGTAGTAGAACCGGGGGCCCCGGTCGGCCCTGGCCGCCAGGCACTGATCCCTGAGGGCCCGGGCCCACTCGGGGTCGAAGGGCCGGCCGACCCGGTTGCTGCCCATGCGCTCACAGCCCACGACCACCCAGCCGACGTGACGCCTCAGCCCCTCACATGCCTCCGAGGGCCCGGCGGGCAAGAGATCGACGCGCTCCAGCAGGGGCTCCGCCGAGATCCACGTCAGCGGCCACTCCATCACCCTCAGTCGAGCGAGTCGGTGGTCCATGGTCACCTGATCCTCGACGCTGATCCCGATCCATAGCCGCTCCATCAGGACCCGCACCTCACCGATGGGCAGGTGTTCGCGCATGCCCGACATGGGGTCTAGGATGCGGTGCAGCCGCTCGGGCCGCTTCGTGAGGGTCAGGAAGCGCGTCCCTGCTGGCGCGGCAGCCATGGCCGACAAGCACTCGTAGATGAATGGAGTCGGGACATCGTCGTGCAGCCAGTCGCCCATGAAGGAGACGGTCACGGTCCTGTGTGACCGCCAGTGGCGGGGCGCCTCGAGTCGCTCGGGGTGGACCTGCACAGGAGGGCCGTCGGGGTCGTGGCCGAGCCCCGGAAGCCCCCGCCCCAGCATGCCGCGGGCCCAGCAGTGCTCACACGCCCTACTGATCGGCGTGCAGCCCGTTACGGGGTTCCAGCTCCAGTCCGCATACGGTACGCCCGATCGTGATCCCCGATAGGGCATTACCTGCCCTCCCAGAACATCAGCACGAACAGCCCGAGCATCACTAGGCCCAAGGCCACGGCGATGCCCGCCTGACACCACTCCAGGTCCCGGGCCTCCCACCATGCCCGGGCCTTCCCGCGGCCGAACCGGCGCAGGTGTCGCTGGCGCGTGCGCACCGATGCAGGCGAGTCATTCGGCAGCATGAGCCGCCCCTTCAACGCAAGCGGCCGGGGGCGTGCAGGCGAAGTGTGTCTCTGGGGAATCGTCTTGCTCGGTCAACATCGCGAGGATTTCGCCCGCCCGGCGCCGCCCGGGCGGCTCGATGGCCCCCGGTTGAAGCCGCAGGGCCACTCCGTTCGTCTTGCCGGGCATGAAGCAGCACGGATGGGCGCCCCGCGCCTCACCATGGTGTGGGCCAGACTCGAGCCAAAGCGGGGGGTTCTCGGGCGACGGGGGATCGTCGGCACGCTCGTGGGGCACGATGAAGTCCAGCGTGCAATTGGGGAACTCGCTCCCGAACTGGCCCGCGACGTACCAGCACGCATAGGCCCACGGTAGCCATTCGTCGCCCAGGGGCCGCTGGGGGTAGTAGCTGCTGACGCCCCGCACGACGCCATCAAGGAGGTACACTCGGAACTCGACGGGATACCCGTCGACCACGGCCGCTCGATGCCACGGGCGCGCATACAGGGGGATCCACCAATCCTCACCCCCCGGCGGCATCTCGTCGAAGAGGATGTCGATCAAGCGAGAGTCATCTATCGTCCAGTCGAGCATCTGCGGATCCCACTGACCCTCCGAGGCAGCGGAGGACATCAGGTACTTCACGCCCTCGGGGGCGCATACATCCCAGCGCGGCACCCACTGCACCGTGTCCGGCACCGCGGCTCGGTACGCTTGGTAGGCGTCCCAGAGCTGCCCGAGCCCGGCCCCCTTGCCATCGAGGGCATCGACCAACCCTTGGGCCCGCACACGACCGATTTCGACGGCGGGAATGTAGTCCTCGCCTGCAACTCCGTGGCATTCCCACACATCGAGCCATCTTGAGAGGCGCACGACATCGCCGAACATCCCTACCCCCTACTCTCCATCGAAGGGATCATCGTCCCCAGGCGGCTCGAAGCCATCGTCGTCGGCCGCGGCCTCCATGGCCTCCAGGTCCTCGGGGCTGAACTCCTCGTCGGCCTCTTCGCCCTGGGGCTCGTCTCCGGGCTCGTCCCCGGGATCCTCGCTGCGCTGCTCCTGGCGGCCATCCCGCGGGGTGAGGCTGTCGATGTTCTCCGCGATGATCTCGTAGCTGCGGCGAGGCGCGCCATCGGCCGTTTCCCACTCCTGGACCTCCACGCGGCCCGTCACGGCGATCAGGTCGCCCTTGTGGAGGTACTGAGAGGCATACTCGGCCGTGTGTCGCCAGGCCACGACATCGAGCCAATCCGTCGGGTTCTCGCCCGAGGCGTCCTTGTATGGGCGCCGCACGGCCAGTCGCATCTTCGCGAGCGAGATCCCACCACTGGTGGTCTTGAACTCGGGGTCTTGGCCCAGCCGGCCAGTAAGGCAGACGGTGTTCATACCGGCGCCCCATCCTTCGCGTGCTTAAGCGCCTCGAACTGCTCGCTGAGATCCTCGACCTCGTTCGCGAGCTTTTCTACCTCGGCATTGGCCTCGCCGAGGCGGCTCTCAGCATCGGAGAGCTCCCCCTCCAGCTCCTCAACTCGACCCCTTAGCTCCTCGGCCTTCTGCTTGGCCTCATCGCCCTCGTGGATGCGAGAGGCGGCTTCCTCCAGGGTCATGTCGATTAGCTCGTCGATCACCCGCTTGGCATCCGTGTGCACGCTGGCGTACCCCATGCGCTCTCCTCTCGGCCCCCGCCCCGCGGTGATCTCCAGGGGGCGGGGGCTCTGCTAGCGTCAAGCCGTTGGGATGGTGTGTCAGTGGGCGTCGGGCTAGGATCCGCCCACAGCCCGCATGGTCATCACCTCCCATCATCAGTGGGAGCAGTAGCCCGCTCCCCAGAGTCCCTGGGCGTGCCTGGTGTCTGGTGGGGGTGGGGTGAGTGGTGTGGGCCCAGGGACTCTGGGCAACGGGCATAGTGGATCCGGTACCGGAATGCGATCTCACTCAAGGTCGAGACTCGCACCGGTCGCCGCGGCTCCGAGATGAACACGACGGGAATCCTCAGCGCAATCACCTCCTTCTATGTGACCACCCGATGGCTCTCGTGGAGAGGGGCACTTACCCCTCACCACCAGGGCCATCCGGTCATGGATGGACCTGGTCGACATTGCCGTGGAGCTGCTGGCGCAAGGCGCTCTGGCTCCGGTGGAAAGGCCAGTCTGGCGGATTATGGATATGCGCCATATCCGTGATCCATACGGATCGGTAACCAGCCTCCCCACCGGAACCAAGCGTGGCAGCGCGCCCGATTCCGGTATAGCTTTGGCCTGGAGCCCCAGCGCGAAGCGCTTCGGCTCCGGCGAAGGATCGGCCCAGTCGCTGCCCCGGTTAGCGCGGTGGCGGGAGAAGGGAGCCCGGCCCATCGTTTCCTCGGGGCACGCCTACGGGGCGCGCTGCGGGTGAAGTAGGAAAGTCCCCGCTCCGGCGTTCGCCGGCCTAGCCGATCCCTCACCGGAACCGCCCGGCACCCTCCGTACGACCTCCGGGCAGCTCCGCCTCTGGTCGTGTCTCCCATTGCTCAGATGGGGGCAGACACCCAGACGCTGTAGCCACCGACCATCAACGCGATGCGTCTAGGCCGGATGGTTCCTGTATGGACTGTAGTATACAGCCTCGCTGTATGACGGTCAAGTTCCCGAGCAGTAAAAGTTCGTCTCCGGAGTAGAAGTTCTGCCGCCGCGGTAAATCTCCTCAGTGGAATGCCGCCTTTTTCCGCCTCCTGGCCTCAGAAACCCGCGGCGCCCATCACGACACGCTCGCCGGGGCGGTTGGGGTCCCGGAGGCGAGCCACGTCGATCAGGACCTCTCGCCCGCCGACGGTCTCCCGCCTCGGCAGCGTCCAGTCCATCTCCTCGGGCGGTACTTCCCAGCGGAACACCGGCACTACGATCGTGCGACACCATGGGTGGAAGGGCGGCATGCCCATGCCGACCGATCGCATGGTCGCTTTCGAGGTATACCGGCCATGGATGTGTCGGCAGAAGTCGCTCGTCCGAGAGTCCAGGGTCGCGAGGTACCGCCACCCCACCACCCACTCGTCCTCCCACGTCTCGCCCAGGATGCCTCCGTTCACGACCGACAGTGTCTGGGTCTCGGCGTACCGGGTCATTCGCTCGATCTCCCGCGCCGCGATGGCCGCCTGACCCGGCCCCTCCTCGCCCAGTTCCTGGCGGACCCCCGTCAGGAGGGTATCGCTGAACCGGGCGGCGGCAGCGGCCGCCTCGGCCTCTATCTGCAGCCCGTAGATGGATGGTACGCGCATGCGGCTCTGGGCACCCGCGACGGACGAAACCACTTCTCTGGGCACCGGCCGTGCGCCGATCCGGGGTCGCCTGCCGGCGCCGAGCCATCGCGCCAGCAGGTAAGCGGCCAAGACCGCCGTCAGGGCGTCGATCCGGCGGTTTGCTTGACCCTCGGGCGCCGTCGAGATCGCCCAGTCGCTGGCTGTCGCGCACCCCAACAGATACCCGGCCGCCGCATGGCTCCGAGCGGCCGCATCGAGCTGATGCCGGTACGGCAGCACAATGGTGGCGGGATGATCCCTCGTGTACGCCAGCGCCTGGCGCCGGATCCGCTCCAGCTCCAGAAGGTACGCGCCCGACAGGGCATCGAGCGTGCTGTCCAGCTCGCTCAGGTCATTCTCCGTACGTGGGGCGCTCATTCATCAGCCACCGCCTCGGCGGAGGAGGTCTCTCCCCCACCCTCTCGCGGCATCTCGGGCGGCGCCGAGCTCCTTACCCGCCCCTGCATGAACAGGCCCTCCTCCACGGCCTGCACGGCCTCCACAGGCATGCCCACAAGCTGGGCGATCCACTCCCGGCACTCCTCCACATGGGGGTCGATCACGCCCGCCCCCACCAGGGTCGCGACCACGCTCGCCAGCGCCTGCTTGTCGTCCTCCGTGAGGGGCTCGGGCACCCAGGAGCCGTAGTCCTCCTGGGGTCCGTAGTTCGTTGTGATGAGGGGGCGGATGAGCTGCTCGATCATCAGCTCCTCCGAGAGGCCGGAGAGGATGTTCTCGGGGTCCATGAGCCCCACGTCCTTGTGCTCGCCCGCGGCGGCGCGGCTCATGTGCTCACCCTCCAGGATCCCCAAGGGCGGGGCCAGGAGGCCCAGGACCGTGTGGGTGTCGTACTGCTTCCAGGACTCGATGAACCCGGACGCGCCCCCGCGGGGCGGCTCCACCACATCCACCATAGGCTCCTGCAGGCCCCGGGGCTCGTAGTACACCCAGCAGGCGCGGTTCGCCATCTCCTGTAGGACCACGTTGAAGTACTCGGTGATCTCGACCTCTTGACCGGTACCGGGCAGCTTGAGCTTGGTTCCCGCCTTGTCTTCGGGAATGCGGGCCCGCAGCGGCGGGCTACCGAACCGCTCTAAGTACTTGGGGAGGAAGTCGTACGCGATCGCATCGCCGCTATACCACGACCGGTACACGTAGCTCAGGGCCTTGGTGCCGTACGGATTCTCGTGCTCGCGCTGGTAGGCCCACAGGGTCCGACGCGCGGGCGGAATGCTGGTCTCGTTGTGCTGCCCGCGGAACTGCTTGATGTCCTGGACGTTCCCATACACATCGCACACGATCCCGTTGGGGTAGATGGTCCGCGGATCGAGAGTCTTGATCTTCTCATAGAACCACTTGCCCTTGAACTCACCTATCGGGATCGATCCCCACACCCGCTCGCCGACCGCGAAGCCGGACCAGAGGGACGTGTAGAGCTGTTCGGAGACCACCTGCCGAACCGTGCCCCGCATCTGCTTCCAGGCTCGCTTCACGAAGGCCTCGAGCTCGTCCGTGCGCGGACCCTCGGGCGGCTTGTACTCCCCGAGGTGCGTCGTGACGAGCATCGTCTTCAACTTGAGGCACATGTTCACGACAGGGTCGCGGCGCATTCGGTCCAGGGTTGCTAGGTCGATGTCGCAGGGATCGACATCCCACAGGCCGTACACATGGCCGGATCCGAGTGCGAACTGGTTGGGGCCCGCGCGACCGGTTTCGGTGGCGAGCTCGGGGCGTGCCGTAAGCTCCTCTGCCATCGTTCTTCCTCCCCTAACCACGTGTCATCGATACCAGTCCCGCGCACGCTTTCGCACCGGCCCAAGTTGGACGGGCGCATGGCTCGCTAGCCCCGGCGGCCTAAGCGCCCGGGCGGCAATCGCGTACCCTAGTGCGTGCCAAAAGTGATCGGCTCTCTTCCTGGGATTGATGTACCGGTAGCGCTCGTTGGCTGTCGCGAAGTCCGGCACGCCGCCCTTTTGGGTGCCGCCCTCGCCGGTCAGGTCGACCTTCTTGATCCGGCCCGGGTCCAGAACCCGGATCATGCTGTCCGTCATCTCTGTGATGAACTGCTCCACCTCCTGGCTGCGGGAGGGAAGTTGGAACTCGTCATCGCGCACGAAGGAAACGGCGGCATCGAGCATCGAGGTCCGGTTGACCTCGAAGTCGATGGTGGTTCTCTCCTTGATCTCGCTGTCCGTGTGCCCGATGTCGTTCGTCTGGTACCGCAGGCGACCGACGCGGCCCATGTGAGCCTTGCAGAATGTCTCCGAGAGGTGCTCATCTGGCTGTGGGTCCACGATCGCGTAGCCAATCTGGAACTTCTCCAGGAGTTCGGTCCACAACGGTCCCCACTCACCGCCGTCCTTCCCGATGTTGCCGAGGTAGATGACCCGTTTGCCATCCAACACCACCACGCGGAAGTAGCTTTTCTGTACATCGATGCCGGCCCGGAGGTGTCCGCCCCCCTCTGGGGGCACAGCGCGGAGCATCCGGTACCCGCCGCGGGCGATCGCCCGGTGAAGCACAGACGGGCTGAGTTTCTGGCCTTGGTGATCATACGGCCGGCCGAGGAAGTAGTTCTCAATCTGAGCCTCGGCGTTCAGGATCTTGGGGTCATTGCGGATTCGGATGATGTCGCCCATGAGCCGGTTGGCCGAGTGTCGCACCACATCCAGCCGGCTGATCAAGTACCCCGAGTACTGGGCCGTCTTGCTCGACTTCGTGCGTCTCCACCGGCCCGCGAGCCGGTGTTTGTCCTCGATCTCCCGGCCACACTTCACGCAGATGTACCGGGCATCCGGGGGCTCGCCGACCACACTCTTGGGCCAGTCGTCGAGAAGATCAACGAGACGTCCACATGCACACGGCACCATCCATCGCTTGTAATCGCTGAGTTCCAGCATCGCCCCCACGCCATGGCCCGTGAAGGAGGGGTTGCTGCACATCCACCACAGGTTCAGGTCCGAGGCGCCCGTGCGGCCCTGGATGGTCCCGAGAGTGTCGCCGGGGCAGAGGTCCAGCTCATCGATGATCACCAGATCGGCGGGGCGCGATACCGTGGCTCGCTTGCTCCCCATGCCGACAAAGAAGATCGTTGAGACGCCACCATGGCGACCGTAGAGCTGCTGGAGCCCGACACGGTCGGTCGAGTTCCCCTCCTCGCTCTGTAGGCACTTGCGCAGCCATGGCGAGTTTCTCACCATCGGCTGCCAGCGAGCCTGGAAGAAGTCGTTGCGATCGTCTTCCGTCGGCATCGCGTGCATGACGTTGATCGGCAGAGCGTCCGCGATGCAGAGACACTTGCCATCCAGGCCCGTGGTCTTGCCGACCTGGCTGGCCGCGCTCAGCACAATGTAGGGGGATGGATCCCGCAGGACCTGAGCCATCGGCAGGAAGCTGCCCCGGAAGGCGAGGGGCCGGCCGCGCTCCTCCCTGAGCCGCACCTCGCACCACTCGGGGGCGTACCGGAATATCTCCGCGAGGTCGATCTTGTTGAGGTCCCGCTTCTCCGTCTCCTCGACCTCTCGCTCGATCATCCGGATGCGGACCCGGTCCTCCTCGGTGGGCACCCAGGCACTCACGCCTCCCCACCTCCCCGGAGGCTCGCGGCGCCCACTCGGGTGCATCCCCAGTACGCCAGGAAGGCAGCATCCGCCACATCGCCCTGCAGGCCCTTAGCGAACTGACTCAGGTCTAGCCCAATGCACACCTCATGGGCGACCACGGGCCTGCTCTTCTTGGGGCAGCCCGTTGCGCTCGAGAGAAGCTGGGGGCTCACTTGGGTGACGCGCGCCCCTTGGAGGCCACAGAGACCCGCGAGCTCGATCAGCATCGCGGCCAGGATCGTGATCCATCGCGGGTCTTTCCTGCGGGCCGCATGGGTGGGGAGGAGCCAGGGCGACTCGACCACGACTAGGTTGGCCTCATCGATGGCGGGCGCCAGCTCATCCCATAGCTCGCCACGCACCCAGGCGAGGGCCGAGTCCTGGGCCCAGCGGCCCAGCTCGCTGTCGGGGTACTTCCATGCCCCGGACCAGACGTGCGCGGGCCTCGGCGCGCCAGCTTGAGCCAGCACGGCGGCGACACGCTTGCTCACATCCAGCCCACAGGCGATCATTGTGTCTCCTCCCGATTGCGGCGGGATTGCAGCTCACTTGGCGCAATGCAGGGCCTGGCCCTGAGCCAATCCGGAAGCGGGCCCGCGGCCACATCGAGCATTCGGGAATGCGCGCCCATTGCGCGCGAATGCGCCGGGGGCGCGCATCCCATCACCTATCCGGCCGCTGCTTCCTCGCCCTCCGCATCCCCGGCCGCACCCACGGCCTCGGGGGCTTCGGGGGGTGGCTCAGGGTCGGGCGGGGCCTGATGCTCGGGCGACGGACTGGTCTGCTGACCACACGCACACGCACCGGTCTTCACATCCTTGGGTTGCTGGCAGTCGGCGCACCGCGGGGGGGCGGTCAGGGACACACGCACAGCGCCCCGCCGGTCCTTCTTGACCTCGATGGCGGCGCCGTTCTCGAACATAAGCGCCGTCACGTCCGAACCTTCCTGGACGGTCGGGTGCTGCTTAACCCGGGCATTGATCTCGGTCGAGAGTGCCTTGTAGCGCTTGCCGGACTCCTCGAGCTGGTCGCGCTCGATCACGTCCTCGAGGAGCGGCAGGTCCCGGCACATACCAGTGGTCGTGGGGGCGAACCGCATCGAGCAGTTGCAGAGCTCGGGGAAGTCGCAGTACTTCTCGCAGTCCGGGTCCTCCTCGAGGGGGGGGTACTCCGGGAGCTCGTTCAGTACCTCTGGGGCATCGTCGGTGCCCGTCGCCAAGATGGCCTCGCGGATGCGTTCACAATAGCCCCGCAGCTCCTTCAGGTCGGCCCGAAGCTGGGCGATGCACTCCTCATCCCGCGGCATGTCCCACTGGATCGCCTTCAGGAACTCCCGCGGCGCCAACACCAGGACGGCCTCGGGCTCCCCGGAGAGCATCAGGTAGGATTGGACCTGGCGGTAGTATCCCCGCACCCACGGGAAGCGGCTATCCGTCAGGCCATGGCCTCCCTTATCCCGGAGCCGCTGGATGTCATCGAACACGAAGGTGCTTGCGCTCTTGACCTCCAGGATCCGGTTGTCGGGCTCGGGCATCCGGGCGTCGATCCGCCCACTGAGTTTCCATCGCTCCGCATCGTCTCGGAGGTACGCTTGGCTCTGGTCCTCGGGCAGGAAGATGGCTCGCTGGGCCAGGACCCGCTTGAGCACCAGCTCCTCGAGGTTGCCCTTCACGAGGGAGCGACTGGAATCCACCGTCCGCGGCTTGCGGTGGTGGCGGTGAGTGGTCTCCAGCACGGCCTTGCGCTTGCAGGTGGGCCATGAGCTCGATAGGGTCGTGACCCAGACCGTGAGCTCGTCCAGGGGCCTGGGCTCCCGCTCACGCAGCTCGCTCGCAATGTAGGCGTCCACGGCCTCCTGGAGATCGAAACGCCTACGGTCCTGCGTGATCGCCTCCAGGCGGGAGATTTCCGCCCGAAGGGCCTCGACCTCATTGGCTTGCTCGGCGTCCCGTCGCCATCGGTGCACCGAGCTGACGCTGACGCCCATCTGGGCCGCGATCACGTCATGCTCCACCCCCATCTGGATCATCTGGAGCGCACGGTTGCGCTCCTGGGGAGTGGTCCTCTTCCGCTTAGTCTCATGGCTCGTGCCGTTCTCGGGTGTCACTCCTCCGCCTCGCTATCCCCCGGCCCCTCACGGGAATGCGTTGACTCAGGGTCCTCGTTCGGGGCGGGATCATAGTCGTCCAGTCCACCAGGCAGGTCTTCCTCCGCTGGCATGAGAGCGGGGTTCCCTGTCTCGATTCCGCGAGCGATCAGTGCCCTCTTGATGGCCTCCAGCTTCTCGCCTTCCGAGGCGCCCGTCTCGACCTCCACGACCACCTCACCGGTCTGGTCCACCCGGCCACGGTGGGCCAGTAGAGCGCCGTCGGTCATCTTGTCGATCTGGGCGAATATCTCCAGCAGCTCCTTGCGGAGTGCAGCCCTCGAGGGGAGGGAGATTTGGTGGTATCCGTCGTGCATCTTGACGCCGATGTCTTGCTTCATCTCACGCAGGTACTCGGCACTCACGCCGGTACGCTCCAGTAGCTCCTCGGGCGCCTCGAAGGGCTCGTCCAACAGGGCCGAGATCTCCTGGGCCCGGAGCAGGAGCTCGCGCAGCCGCATCCTCTTGTCGGCGAACTTCAGGTGCTGGAGGGTCGCGATGAAGTACTCGTTCTCGCGGCGGTAGAGGCGGGCCCACTGGTCGTCCCGGATCGACCCGTCCTGGGCCTGAAGCAGCGTTCCCGTGGGGCGGTATCGGCGCAGGGCGGCGTCCGTCGGCACGCGCTCATCGGGCCAGAGCTGGCGCCAGCGACGCTTCAGCTCCTTGGTGGTCTCCCAGCGGGCATACCCTTGGACCCAGAAGGCCTTCTGCTCATCCGTCATCCTGCGGGCCAGCTCGCCGCCCGAACCGCCCACATCGAGATCGTCGTCGGCGCCCTCGGGGTCCGTGACCTCGGGGTCCTCGACCTCACCTTCGACGCGGATGATCTCGTCCTCGCCCATGCTTGCCTCCCGCACGACAGAGGGCCCGGCGCATGCACCGGGCCCTCTCAGGGGCTCTCATGGGCTGTCAGGCCCTACTGTTAGTCTGCACTCTGTTCGTACATGGTGTGATTCGGGAAGCGCACGGAATCTCCTTATCGTGCGCTCGTGGAATCTTCGGGCCAGTCCCGCTCACCACTCCCCGTGGATACGCGCCACCAGCCTGCCGGGGTCCGCCGTCGTGGCCTGGTACTCGTGGATCAGCCAGCCCAGCAGATCCCAGCGGGCGCCCTGTAGCCACGAGTCCTCCCATGTATCCAGATCCTCAAGCGACCACACGAGGCCGCGGCTCGAGGGACACTTGATCTGCCCATAGGCCGCGACCGGTACCTCCGCGAGCGCGAGCTCGTAGATGACCCCCGAGCTCACCGCCGCACCTCCGCGCATCCGGGGCAGCAGCCGGTGAATGCTCGCATCCGCCGGCAAGGATGGCAGACCAGTGGGGTTGTGGGGCCACCTCGGGTGGGGCTTGAACCACACCTCACGCTCGCGCCGAGCCTCCTGAACCATGCGACCCCACGCATGACCCGCGGGGTCAGCGGCCCATACCGCAGCATCCCACGGCACTTGCCCGAACACCACCAAGTTGCTGTAGCTCCAGTACCACTTGTCCGGTAGCTCCGCATCGCCCACGTGTGCCTCATGCTTGGTGCGCCGGTTGCCCCGCCACCAGCTCGCATACTCATCCAGCCGCGCCTTGCGCTCCGCTCCCCCGAGCGAGCCGCCGGCGGCCCGGAAGTCCATGATGGCCCGCTCAATGGCCCACCCCTCGTAGTAGGAGGCCCCGGCATCGATCATCAAGGACCGGCCTTCCCTGGCCGGGAACAGCCCCTCCTCGATGCATACGCCGCGCGTCTCGCCTTCACGGCCATGCAGCCGGCCGAGAGCCCGCAGGGCCGCCCTTGAGGGCAAGTGGACGGATCCCCATGTTACAACGACCCGCGGCCGGTGCCGCTCTACCTTACGCATCCAGTGCGCGATCCAGCGGCGGGCCACCTCGGTGCTCGGCATACCCTCGGGCGCCCACGGGCCGATGGGATTGACCTGCCCTCCGGCGCAGCAATGGTCGCGCCACCACTCGTAGTACCCGGCCACACCCTCGAGGGCCGCATCCTCGTCCGCCAGCATGGGGACCATGCCGGGCTCGGGCCGCGTCTCGTCCCAGAACTCGACCGCCTCGCCTGCCTTGGTCAGCACCTCCCCTACCGACCTCAAGCTGGCCGCCGCGGGGTGGCTCCCAATGATCGCGATCATACCGTGGCCTCCAACTCCAGCTCCGTCTGCCCGGGGTTTCTCCGCTGCTTGGCTCGCTCCGCCGCCTCCCGCGCCGTCTTCTCTCGATGGCAGGGAACGCACAGGACCTGTAGGTTATCGACGTGGTTCGCGCCGCCCGCCCAAAGGGGAGTCTTGTGGTCGATCTCCCACCAGCGGCGGTGACCCAGGCCGTCCACGCCCTTGCGGGCCATGAAGGCCTTCGCGGCGACTTCGTACCGCTGTAGCACGGCCTCGCGGTACTCCTCATGGCGGCGGTCCGCATCGCCCGAGTAATCGCGCTCCCAATATGTGCCGTAGGTGTAGCACAACCAGTCCCATGGATGGGCAAGGCGGTTCGGGGGCACATCGCCCCAATCGCGCCACCGGCACTTGGCCTGGCGACGTTGTGACGAGTCAAGCAACGACTCGTCACAGGGGCGCCATCGATCTCTCAGCCACTGATGGTGCTTGGCGCGGGTTCGCTCGAAGATGCGGTTCATGGCCCGCACACTCACGGACGGCTGCCAACCGCACTCCTGGCAGCGCCCCTCGTCTCGCTCGAGGACATATGAAACCTGGGCGGCCCATTCCCACGTGAGCCGCCATTGGAAGCAGCAGTCGTTCGAGCACCAGCATCTCCGCCGCGGCGGTAGCTGCCCGCCACACCAATCACAGACGCCCTTTTTGTCCCCGTAGGGTCGCGGAGCTGGCTCCTGGCGCCGCGGTGTTGCCTGCTTGTTTCTGGACCTCACGGCCACCGACACCTCTCGGGTGGGTGGTGATCAGTCCACGCTCTCGTCCGCCTTCGAGCGCCCGAGCATCACGCATCACTGCCTGCCTCCACCTTCAGCGCCGCCGCGGCCCGGCGCAGGTCGCCGAAGGTGAGGAACGGCTTCTTGGGCTTGGGGCCAGAGAGCTGCACGGACACGTGTAGCACGTCGTCGTCATCCCACTCCACGGCCACGCCCTCCCCTAGCCGCGCGAAGGGCGCGAGGATCTCTCGCAGTCGCTTGACCTCGCCGTCGAGGCGGGCGGCCGTCTCGCGCGCGTACTCTTCACCCGATGCGTCATCGATCGTGCCCTGCCAGTGGCAGCCGGGGGTGCCGCAACGCCATAGGGCCTCGTGGTCCTTTCTGATCTC